>NZ_JAWOAI010000226.1:0-15281 GCF_033194735.1 Streptomyces sp. W16 | reverse complement strand
CGCCCGGGCGCGCGCCGTGGCGGGTGAACTGCACGCACGGTTCACCGCCGCGGGTCTGGAAGCGGTTCGTCCGGACGCCGCGGTGGTGTCGGTGCGGGCGCCGTCCCCGGAGGCGGCCGTGCAATGGGCGGCCGACTGCCGTACGGCAGGGCTGGCCGTGGGCTGCTTCCGTCCTCCTTCCGTGCCCGACGGCATCTCACGGCTCAGGCTGACCGCCCGAGCGGACCTCTCCGGGGCCGAGATCGAACGCGCTGTACGTGTGATCGGCGAGACGCGACCATGAGTCGGCGTGACACGGTCGTGCGTCGCTGACGGTGGGACCGATCAGTGGAAGGCGCCGAGGAATCCCGTCCAGCTCTCGGGGGAGAAGAGCAGAGCGGGTCCCTGCGGGTCCTTGGAGTCGCGTACGGCGAGCAGCCCCGCGCGGGGGCCTGAGCGCGGACTTGCCGCCTCGACGCAGTTGTTCGCTCCCGTGCTGTAGCTGCTGCGCAGCCACCGCACTCCGGACAGTTCGGTACTGGAAGGTTCGTTCCGAGGCGGTGCAGACATGGTGCCTCCTTACGCGCCGTCACCTATCCCGGCGATGTAATCCAACGAGTCCTCGGGCGAAAGGGCGTGGAACTGAAGGGTGTTGAAGGCCTCGCTGTAGGCCTCTAGGTCTTCTTTCCGTTCGAGGTAGAGGCTACTCGTCAAGTGGTCGAGAACAACCACGTCCAGATCAGAAGTGCTCGGAAAGGAGAAGATAACGAAAGGGCCGGTGATACCGATGTGTGCTCCTGCGGCGAACGGCAAGACCTGAAGCCGGACTTGGGGCAGGTGTGCCGCCTCGATGAGCCGGTCCAGTTGCCGTGCCATCACACCCGGCCCGCCGACCTCCCGGCGTACCACCGCCTCGTCGAGGACCACGCTCAGTTCCAGCGGCGGATCCGCCCGCAGGATGTCCTGCCGGGCCAGCCGCACCTGCACCAGCGCGTCCAGCCGCTCCGGCCCGTCGTTGTCGAGGCCTCCCACGGCGGCCCGGGTCACCGCCCGGGCGTACTCCGGTGTCTGCAGCAGCCCGGGGACCACCGAGGTCTCCAGGGTGCGGATCGTGCTGGCCTGTGACTCCAGGCTGATGAAGTCCCGGTAGGCGGGCGGCAGTACACCGCGATAGGCGTGCCACCAGTGATGCCGGCCGCCCCCGTCGTCGGAGCCCGCCAACACGAGCAGCATGTCCCGAAGTTGTGCGTCGCCGACCTGGTAGGCATCCAGGAGTAACCGGACGTCGGGCGGTTTCACGCCACTCGCGCCGGTCTCGATCCGGCTCACCTTCGACTGATGCCAGCCGACCAGCCGGGCCGCCTCACCGCTGGTGAGCCCCGCATCCGCACGCAACGCGCGGAGTTCGGCGCCCAGTTTCCGGCGGCGCACCGCGGGACCGTACTGCATGGGTTTCTCCTTACTCCTTTCGGGCCGCCCAAATACGGTCTGGGGTCGCAGAGTTCACCGCTTTGAGCGACAGATATATGCATATCTTGGTGGATCGGCACCGTTGGCGACGCGGTAATGGCAGTCTGGCGAAGAAGCACCAGTCCGGGACCGTACTCGAACCATCCGCTCCATGTCGGACACCGGTCCCGCGGGAAAGGGACGACCGCGCCATGGCAGACCATCTGGAAGCATCCGTCACTCTGCCGAGCGATCCCGCCTCGGTCTCCACCGCCCGCTCCTACGTGGTCGGGACCCTCGTGGAATGGGGACTGCCGGCGGACACGGAGGTGGCCGACACCATCCGCCTCATCGTCTCCGAACTCGCCACCAACGCCGTACAGCACACCTTCGGGCAGTCACCCACCTTCACGGTGGACATCGAGCTGGAGCGTGACGAACAGCTGCGCATCGGAGTCACCGACAGCCATCCCCGCTTCCCGAAACGCCTGCCGGCCGCCGTCCAGCAGGACAACGGCCGAGGCATGGTGATCATCCGCTGGCTGACCGCGGAGTGCGGGGGCAAACTCAGGGTCCGGCCGACCACGGAGGGCGGCAAGACGGTCTCCATCGAAGTGCCCTGGACGGTACCGGCCCGGCCGGTGACCGCGGCGGGCCAGCAGGAGCCGTAGGCCGCACCGCGAACGTCCAGGAACACCCGAGGGGGTGGCGGCCTGTCAGGTGGCCGCCACCCCCTCGGGAGATATCGGACAGGCCTTAGCTGACCCGGCCGTACCAGACGCTCTTGGTCCAGATCTTCTGCAACCGCACCACGTCCCCGGTCTTCGGGGCGTGCCAGATCTTTCCCTTGCCGGCGTAGATGCCGACGTGGTAGACGCTGGAGCCCGAGTGGAAGAAGACGAGGTCCCCGGCCTTGCGGCTCTTGGCCGAGATGTGGTGGGTCTTGTTGTACTGCTGGGCCGCCGTACGGGGCAGTTTCTTGCCTGCCTTCTTGTACGAGTACAGCGTGAGCCCGGAGCAGTCGAAGCGGCCCGGTCCGGTGGCCCCGTACCTGTACGGGGCGCCCTTCTTGGACGCCGCGACCTGGAGTGCCTTCGTCGCGGGTGTCGCTGCCGCGGCGTCGGATGCGACGCCCGGTATCACGACGGAGCCGCCTACGGCGGCGATGGCGAAGGCCGAGGCCGTACCGGCCCGGACCATCAGCGACGGGACACGATTGAGCGCAGTCATGCGCAACCCTTCGTCAGCCGCCTGTGAAGGATGACCTGTCGGATTCGGGCTGACAAAGTTGCCCGGCCGCTGACGCGGCTTCACCCCAAGGGCTGCTCGACCCGGTCATGGCGTGACCGTCCCGGCGACCCGTCGTGCTTGGGTCCTCCACTCCTGCCGATGCAATCCTGTCGACCTGTCATCCGGGCGGCGGCAGGACTCGGCGTCCGCCCGGATCGCCCCGCCGCTGCGGCGGGGTCTTGTCGTCAGACAGGGATCTTCACCTATGAATGTCCGAAAAGCCCAACGGAATCGGGGATTTGTGGGGTTACTCACCACTCACCCGTTCGGGTGAACGCGTCGGTGTTCGAAGGCGTGTCGAGGGTGCATGACCCTCGGACCAGCACCGGAACACCTCATCCGCCCCTCGGGCTACGCGTGTTGCGCAACCCGGACGGCCGCATGGACGGAGCGGCGACTACACCGAACGGGGGTACGCCGTTCGGCCCGTTTCGCCCCCGCCCGGGACGGTCGCGTGTCCGTCAACGGTCGTCGGAGGGCGCGGGGATGGTGACGCGAGCCGTGCGGCGTTCCCCGTCCAGCACGCGCAGCGCCCGCGCGAGTGTGGGGGCGTGCAGTTCGGTCTCGCCCCGCTGGTGCATCAGGGCCAGCGCGTCCCGCAGTTCGGTGGCCTTGGCCACCAGTGCCTGAGCGGCCCTCAGTCCACGGTACGTGTCCCCGTGATGCGCGGGGTTGATACGGCCCAGCAGGTCGGCCACATCCAGATAACGGTCGATCAACTCGCCCTCGGCACGCGTCAGTGCGGGCAGCGGCGGAAGCTCCGGCGGCAGCATCGTGGCCTCACTCCCCGCCGGGCTCGGTGAGCGAGGTCTTGCGGGTGGACACGATCCGGTCCACCAGCCCGTATTCCAGGGCCTGTTGGGCGTCCAGGATGCGGTCCCGCTCGATGTCCTGGCTCACCTGCTCCACCGTCCGGCCCGTGTGCAGGGCGAGTACGGCCTCCAGTTGGGACCGGGTGCGCGCCAACTCCTCGGCCTGGATGGCGAGATCACTCGCCTGACCCTGGATCGGCTCGGGCAGCGAGGGCTGGTGGAGCACCAACCGTGCGCCCGGCAGCGCCGACCGCTTGCCCGGGGTGCCCGCCGCCAGCAGTACCGTCGCGGTGGTGCCGGCCTGGCCGAGGCAGATCGTCTCCACGTCACAGGTGACGAACCGCAGCGTGTCGTAGATCGCCGACATTGCGGTGAACGAGCCGCCGGGCGAGTTGATGTACAGCGAGATGTCCCGGTCCGGCGCCAGGTATTCCAGGTGCATGAACTGGGCCATCACGTCGTTCGCCGAGATGTCGTCGATCGGCGTCCCGAGGAAGACGATCCGCTCCTCCAGCAGCTTCGAGTACGGGTCGAGGGTCCGGTGCCCGGCGCTGGTGCGCTCGGTGAACTCGGGCAGGACGTGGCGGGCGGACGGTCGGGTCATGGCGTAGCCCCTCAGCGACTGGAATCTCTACTCTGGCTGGCTCTGTACAAAATGTACAGGACGTATGGAACGTATGATGGGCTCATGGCCTACGAGATTCCGGTGACGCAAGCCAGGGCTGAGCTCGCCGACCTGATCAACAAGGTGGTGTACGGCGGTGAGCGCGTCGTCGTGACGCGGCACGGGAAGCCGCTCGTCGCCCTTGTCTCCGCCGCTGACCTGGAGCGACTGGACGAACTGGACCGGGCCGACGAGGGTCGGGTGATCAGTGCTGTCTCCGCCGTGCGCGAGGTCGCTTCCGCTCCCCGCGAACATCAGCGGTTCGGGATCGCGGCCGAACACCGGGGGCCGAATCCCTCGTAGCGCGGGCGCGCTCTACGGGCGTAGATGCGATTGCCCTGATCACAGCTCGGTTAACTTGCTTGAAACTCGGTCCAACTAGCCTGCCGATCCACGCCACCAGGGATTTTTCCCTGGGAGCTGAGCGGGTCCGGCGAAGTCCGCTGCGGTTCGGCAGCGCCCTGAAGGGGCGCCGGGAACTGCGCGACCAGCCACGACGGGCCTTCGGATGACGTCCCGCACTCCGAGCGGAGCGTTTTAGCGGCAACCGGACCCCGCACGGTCCGGAGCGAGGACTGTGAGGTGGGAGCGTGCAACTGACCCCGCACGAGCAAGAGAGGCTGCTGATCCATGTGGCGGCCGACGTGGCCGAGAAGCGCCGGGCCCGTGGTCTGAAGCTCAACCACCCCGAGGCGGTCGCCCTCATCACGTCGCACATCCTCGAAGGCGCCCGGGACGGCCGGACCGTCGCCGAGCTGATGTCCTCCGGGCGCAAGCTGCTCACCAGGGACGACGTCATGGAGGGCATCCCCGAGATGATCCACGACGTACAGGTCGAGGCGACCTTCCCGGACGGCACCAAGCTCGTCACCGTCCACGACCCGATCGTCTGACGAAGGGGAGCGACGCCATGATTCCCGGAGAGATCCTGTTCGCGGACGACCCGATCGTCTACAACGCGGGCCGCGAGGTCACACGGATGACCGTCCGCAACGCCGCCGACCGGCCCGTCCAGGTCGGCTCCCACTACCACTTCGCCGAGGCCAACCCCGGCCTCGAATTCGACCGTGCCGCCGCGCGCGGCAAGCGGCTCAACGTCGCCGCCGGAACGGCCGTGCGCTTCGAACCGGGGATCCCCGTCGACGTCGAACTCGTCCCGCTGGCCGGCGCCCGTGTCGTGCCCGGACTGCGCGGGGAGACCGGAGGTGCCCTCGATGCCTGAGATCTCCCGCGCCGCGTACGCGGACCTGTTCGGGCCGACCACCGGCGACCGCATCCGGCTCGCCGACACCGATCTGCTGATCGAGATCGAGGAGGACCGCTCCGGCGGTCCCGGACTCGCCGGTGACGAGGCGGTGTTCGGCGGCGGCAAGGTCATCCGCGAGTCGATGGGCCAGGCACGTGCCACGCGCGCAGAAGGCACCCCCGACACCGTCATCACCGGCGCCGTCATCGTCGACCACTGGGGCATCGTCAAGGCCGACGTCGGCATCCGTGACGGCCGTATCACCGGCATCGGCAAGGCCGGCAACCCGGACACCATGGACGGCATCCACCCCGACCTGGTGATCGGCCCCGAGACCGAGGTCATCGCCGGCAACGGACGCATCCTCACCTCCGGCGCCGTCGACGCGCACGTCCACTTCATCTGCCCGCAGATCGCCGACGAGGCGCTCTCCGCCGGAGTCACCACGCTGGTGGGCGGCGGCACCGGACCGGCCGAGGGCTCCAAGGCCACGACCGTCACCCCCGGCCCCTGGCATCTGGCCCGGATGATGGCGGCGATGGAGCAGTACCCGCTCAACATCGGCTTCCTCGGCAAGGGCAACACCGTCTCGCACGACGCGATGATGTCCCAGATCCGAGGGGGAGCGCTGGGACTGAAGCTGCACGAGGACTGGGGCTCGACCCCCGCCGTCATCGACGCCTCGCTCACCGTCGCCGACCGCACGGGCATCCAAGTCGCCATCCACACCGACACGTTGAACGAGGCCGGATTCGTCGGCGACACCCTCGCCGCCATCGCCGGGCGTGGCATCCACGCCTACCACACCGAGGGTGCGGGCGGCGGGCACGCGCCGGACATCATGACCGTGGTCTCCGAACCGCACGTGCTGCCCAGCTCCACCAACCCGACCCGGCCCTACACCGTCAACACCGCCGAGGAACACCTCGACATGCTGATGGTCTGCCACCACCTCAACCCGGCCGTCCCCGAGGACCTGGCCTTCGCCGAGTCCCGCATCCGCCCCTCGACCATCGGCGCGGAGGACATCCTCCACGACCTCGGCGCCATCTCGATCATCTCCTCCGACGCGCAGGCGATGGGCCGGGTCGGCGAGGTCATCATGCGGACCTGGCAGACCGCCCATGTGATGAAGCGGCGGCGGGGAGCGCTGCCCGGTGACGGCCGTGCCGACAACCACCGCGTCCGGCGCTACATCGCCAAGTACACGATCAACCCCGCCGTCGCGCAGGGCCTCGCCCGCGAGATCGGCTCCGTGGAGAGCGGCAAGCTCGCCGACCTGGTGCTGTGGGAGCCGGCGTTCTTCGGCGTCAAGCCGCACCTCGTCATCAAGGGCGGCCAGATCGCCTACGCGCAGATGGGCGACGCCAACGCCTCCATCCCGACCCCGCAGCCGATCCTGCCGCGTCCGATGTTCGGCGCGATCGGGCGGGCCCCGGCCGCCAACTCGTTCAACTTCGTGGCACCGCTCGCGATCGAGGACGGGCTGCCCGAACGGCTCGACCTCGGCAAGAAGTTCGTGGCCATCGAGTCCACCCGCGCGGTCACCAAGGCCGACATGCGGGAGAACGACGCCCGGCCGCGCGTCCAGGTCGACCCCGACAGCTTCGCCGTGCACATCGACGGGGAGCTCGTCGAGGCGACTCCGGCCGACGAACTGCCCATGGCCCAGCGGTACTTCCTCTTCTGATGTCCAGGGGAGCACTGCTGGTCCTCGCCGACGGGCGCTTTCCCGCCGGGGGGCACGCGCACTCCGGCGGGGCGGAAGCGGCCGTCAAGGCCGGGCGGGTCACCGGGGCGGCGAGCCTCGCCGACTTCTGCCGGGGGCGGCTGCATACGGCTGGGCTCGTGTCAGCTGCCCTCGCTGCGGCTGCCGTACTCGGCGTCGATCCGGTGGAGTTGGACGCGGCTGCGGATGCGCGGACGCCGTCGCCCGCGTTGCGGGTGGCCGCGCGGAAACTCGGGCGGCAGTTGATGCGGGCCGCGCGCGCGACCTGGCCGTCCGCTGAACTCGACGCGCTGGCGCGGGAGTTCCCCAAGGGGGCGCATCAGCCGGTCGTGCTGGGGCTGGTCGCGCGGGCGGCTGGTCTCGGGGCCGAGGACGCGGCCTACTGCGCGGCCTACGAGAGTGTGAGCGGGCCCGCGTCCGCGACGGTGCGGTTGCTGAGTCTCGATCCGTTCGACGCTACGGCCGTACTGGCCCGGTTGGCACCGGAGTTGGACCTCGTCGCCGACCGGGCGGTGGAGGCGGGGCGGCGTGTGCTTGCCGACGGGGTCGATGAACTGCCGTGCGCTTCCGCGCCGTTGCTGGAGATCGGGGCGGAGGCGCATGCCGCTTGGGCTGTGCGGTTGTTCGCGTCGTAGGGGGTTTTCTCGCCCCCGCCGCCCCTACCCGTCCCGTCACCAGGGGCTCTGCCCCTTCGACCCCGCTCCCAGGAGGCTCCGCCCCCTGGACCCCCGGTCGGCCTGAACGGCCTCGTCCTCAAACGCCGGACGGGCTGGATGGTGCCGGCCCCGGCTGACAAGGCGCCGAAGCCGCAAAGCGCCGCAGGAAGCAAGACCCCGAGTCACAAGATCCCGAGTCACAAGGCCCCGAGCCACAAGACCCCGAGCCACAAGACCCCGAGTCACAAGGCTCCGGACCTGCAAGGCCCGGGACCCCCAAGGCCCCGGACCTGCAAGGCCCGGGACCCGCAAGGCCCCGAGCCGCAAGCCCCCGGACCCGCAAGCCCCCGGACCCGCAAGCCCCTCGACCCGCAAGCCCCCGCAGAACACCAGAAGGAGCCGCCCCATGCACCTCGACCACACCCACGACGGCCCCGCCGCAGTCAGTGCCGACGCGCACCGCCCCGACGGGAACCGGCGTGCCCTGCGTATCGGACTCGGCGGGCCCGTCGGTTCCGGTAAGACCGCCACCGTCGCCGCGCTCTGCCGGGCCCTGCGTGACGAGCTCTCCCTCGCTGTTGTCACCAACGACATCTACACCCGCGAGGACGCCGAATTCCTGCTGCGGGAGGCCGTGTTGCCGCCCGAGCGGATCAGTGCCGTCGAGACGGGGGCCTGTCCGCACACGGCGATCCGGGACGACATCTCCGCCAACCTCGAAGCCGTGGAGGATCTGGAGGACGAGGTCGGACCGTTGGATCTGATCCTTGTCGAGTCCGGCGGGGACAATCTCACCGCGACCTTCTCCAAGGGGCTCGTCGACGCGCAGATCTTCGTGATCGACGTCGCCGGCGGGGACGACATCCCGCGCAAGGGCGGGCCCGGGGTTACGACTGCCGATCTGCTCGTTGTCAACAAGACCGACCTCGCGCCGTACGTGGGGTCCGATCTCGGGCGGATGGCCGCCGACGCCAAGGCCCAGCGGGCCGAACTGCCCGTCGTCTTCCAGTCGTTGCGGACCGAGGCCGGGGTCACGGACGTCGCCGCCTGGGTGCGGGCGCGCCTCGCCGCGTGGGCGGCGTGACCGCGACCGGCGTTCGGGCCACCGCGCGGATCGTGGCCCGGGACGACGGGCGTGGAGGTACCGCGCTGCCCGTTCTGGAGGGGGACGGGCCGCTCGCGCTGCGGCGGGTCCGGGGGAGTGGTGCGGAGACTCGGGTCATGCTCGTCGGGGCGATGAGCGGGCCGCTCGGCGGGGATCACTTCGCCGTCGAGGCCGATGTCGAGAGGGGCGCCCGGTTGCGGGTCGGGTCGGCCGCCGCGACGATCGCGCTGCCGGGGCAGGCGAAGGGCGAGTCGCGGTACGACGTGCGGCTCGGCGTCGCCGAGGGCGGTGAACTGCACTGGCTGCCCGAGCAGTTGATCTCCGTGCACGGCAGCGACCTGCACGTCACCACTCGTGTCGACCTCGCCGCCTCGGCCCGACTGGTGCTGCGCGAGGAGCAGGTGCTCGGGCGGGCCGGTGAGGAACCCGGACGGCTCACCAGCCGTCTCACGCTGCGGATCGCCGGACGGACCGTGCTGGACCAGGAGTTGGCCTGCGGTCCCGGAGCGCCGGGCGGCTGGGACGGGCCCGCCGTCCTCGCGGGACATCGCGCGGTGGGGCAACTCATTGTCGTACGGCCGGAGTTCACCCAGGAGCCGCCTGCCGCGCGGATGCTGGGGGAGAGTGCGGCGCTGGCTCCGCTGGCCGGGCCCGCCGTGCTGGTGACGGCTGTCGCGGCCGACGGGCTGCGGTTGCGGCGGGTGCTGGACGAGGCATTGGTGTCTCTCGGGTGAGTATCCGCTGAGCGGGACGCGAGTTTCCGCTTATCGGATTGGTAAAGAAGGTCAACAGCCTCTGTCCTCAGATGCCTCACAGCCGCGAGGATCCCCCGAGACCATTTCGCAACGATGTACGGGGAGGGGCCCACTTGAGGTTCATCAGACCGACGAGCCGCGTCACGGCGTTCGGTTCGGCCGGCTTCGCCGCGGCGGCTCTGATAGCCGGCGCCGTGGTGGCACCCGCGGCCAACGCGCAGACCAACCAGGCGGCAGGCTACGGACAGGACAGCGCGGCCAAGGGCGCCGCGCTCACCGCCGCCCGCGCCGCCAAGGCCGGGATCGACTGGCAGGACTGCCCCACCGACTGGGGCTTCGCGAAGCCGGTCCAGTGCGGCTGGGTCACCGTGCCGATCGACTACACCAAGCCGAACGGCAAGAAGATCAAGCTCGCCGTCGACCGTGCGGTCAGCACCGGCACCGCGGCAGAGCGCCAGGGCGCGCTCGTCTACAACCCCGGCGGTCCCGGCGGCTCCGGAATGCGCTTCCCGCTCCGGGTCACCACCAAGAACCCGCTGTGGGTCAACACGTCCAAGGCGTACGACTTCGTGGGCTTCGACCCGCGCGGTGTCGGCCACTCGGCGCCCATCTCCTGCATCGACCCGCAGGAGTTCGTGAAGGCGCCCAAGGCGGACCCGGTACCGGACACCACGGCCGACAAGAACGCACAGCGCAAGCTGGCCCGTGAGTACGCGGACGGCTGCGCCGAGCGCACCGGCCGCACCATGCTGGCGCAGATGACCACGCCGAACACCGCGCGCGACCTCGACGTCATCCGCGCCGCCCTCGGCGAGAAGAAGCTCAACTACCTGGGCGTCTCCTACGGCACCTACCTCGGCGCCGTCTACGGCACGCTGTTCCCGAGCCATGTGCGCCGCATGATCGTCGACAGCGTCGTCAACCCGGCGCGCGACAACATCTGGTACGAGGCCAACCTCGGCCAGGACGTCGCCTTCGAGGGCCGCTGGAAGGACTGGGAGGACTGGGTCGCGAAGAACGACGCGGCCTTCCACCTGGGGACCACGCGCGACGCCGTCCAGGCGAAGTGGCTTGAGCTGCGCGCCACCGCCAAGAAGAGCCCGCTCGGCGGGGTCGTCGGTCCGGCCGAGCTGCTCGGCTTCTTCCAGGGCGCCCCGTACTACGACTCCTCGTGGGTGCCGGTCGCCACCGCGTTCAGCAAGTACTTCGCCGGTGACCCCCAGCCGCTGATCGACGCGGCCTCGCCCGACATGTCGGACACCGCGGGCAACATCACCTCGGAGAACGGCAACGCCGTCTACACGGCCGTCGAGTGCACCGACGCCAAGTGGCCCACCAGCTGGGCGAAGTGGGACAAGGACAACACGGCGCTGAACAAGAAGTACCCGTTCCTGACCTGGGCCAACGCCTGGATGAACCTGCCGTGCGCCACCTGGCCCGTCAAGCAGCAGTCCCCGGTCGAGGTCAAGACCGGCAAGGGTCTGCCGCCGGTCCTCATCGTGCAGTCGCAGCGTGACGCCGCCACTCCGTACGAGGGCGCCGTCGTACTGCACCAGCGTTTCAAGGGTTCCCGTCTGATCACCGAGAAGGACGCGGGCTCCCACGGTGTGACCGGTCTGGTCAACCCGTGCATCAACAGCCGAGTGGACGCCTACTTCCTCACCGGCAAGCTGGACGCCTCCGACGTGACGTGCACCCCGCACGCGACGCCGGTGCCGTAGACAGCAGCAGTCGTACGTGACTCGGGGCGGCCGGTTCTCAACCGGCCGCCCCTTTGTCACTTCGCCAGCCAGGCGTCCTCGGCCGCGTAGTCGAAGAGGTCGCCGTACGCGGTGAGCATCTTCGGGTACGCCTCGCGCCAGTCCCGTCCGGCCAGTCGCCCCTCGATCCAGGCGATGGTCTCCGGCAGCGTCTCCGCGTACCGGGCCACCGGGCGGTAGCCCAACTCCCGCTCCGCGGCGGACATGTCGCACACCACGGGCGCCGGTACCGACCAGGGTGTGTCGCCCACGGTGGCGGACGGAGCCGGACCGTCCACCAGCACGCTCTCCGCCTCCACACCCATCGCCGCGTCGATCGCGGCGGCGATCTCCGCCACCGTCGGCGCGTCCGGATCCACGGCGTTGAGCACCCGGGAACCGGGCCGCGAGGCGGCCAGCCGGATCAACTCCGCGATGTTGTGGACACCCGCCGGGTGGAAGCGGCTACGTCCGCCGTAGGGGAGGACGCGCCGGCGCCGGCCGTCCAGGTTGCGCTTGACGAAGTAGAGCTCGCGCGGAGTTCGGCAGTACGGTCCGTGGATCGCGCCCGCGCGCAGCAGTGTGGTGGGCAACTGGCCGCCCGCGGCGAGGAGTTCGTGTTCCAGACCGGCCTTGCGCGTGCTGTACGACGCCTCGCCCGGCGCGATCGTGCGCTGGTCCTCGGTGATCGGCACCGGGTACACGGGGAAGCCGTCCGGTTCCTGCTGGGTGTCGAAGGTGCGGCCCTTGTCGTCCTCGTAGACCGACACGCTGGAGATCACCACCGCCGAGCCGACCCGGTCGGCGAGCGAGGTCAACTGCCGTGCGTGCTCCGGGCCGTAGGCGACCATGTCCACCAGGACGTCACAACCGTCGCCGACCACCGCGGAGAGAGCCTTGTCGTCCTCCCGGTCGGCCCGTGCGACGCGCACGCCGTCGGGCCAGTCCTCGTCCCGCCCGCCGCTCCGCGAGACGGCCGTCACCTCCCAGTCGTCCCCGGCCAGTGCCCCCACGGCGACCCGCCCGATCTGTCCCGTCGCTCCGATCACCACAGCGCGTCTGCTCATACGGGAGACCGTAGAACCTCCGTCGTCCCCGGGGAGACGATCTCTGCTGAGAGCAGACCTCAACTCAGCGGCAGCCGCGGGAACTTGCGTTCCTTCGCCGCGCTGGCTTCCTCGGCCTTGACGACGGCCGCGTACTGGTCGACGTACTCCTGCTCGGAGAGCATCAGGATCGCGTACATGATCTCGTCGGTGATGGCGCGCAGGATCGCCTTCTCGTTCTCCATGCCTTCGTAGCGGGAGAAGTCGAGGGGCTTGCCGAAGCGGATGGTCACCGGGTGGATGTTCGGGATGACCTTGCCGGGCGGCTGGGCCTCGAAGGTGCCGATCATCGCGCAGGGGATGACGGGCACCTGGGCCTTCAGGGCCATGACCGCGACGCCGACCTTGCCCTTGTAGAGGCGGCCGTCGTGGGAGCGGGTGCCCTCCGGGTAGATGCCGAGCAGCTCGCCCTTGCTGAGCACGCCGAGGCCCTCGCGGATCGCGGCCTGGCCCGCCTCCTTGCCGGAGCGGTCGACCGGGATCTGGCCCGCGCTGCGGAAGAAGGTCGCCGTGAGGCGGCCCCTGATGCCGGGGCCGGTGAAGTACTCGGCCTTGGCGAGGAAGGTGATGCGGCGCTTGAGGACCGCCGGCATCAGGAAGTGGTCGGCGAACGAGAGGTGGTTGCCGGCGACGATCGCCGGGCCCGACTCCGGTATGTGGTCCAGGCCCTCGATCCGGGGGCGGAAGGCCAGTCTGAGCAAGGGACCCAGAATGACGTATTTCAGGACGTAGTAGAACAAGGGGGGTCGCTCCTCACTCCGGCGGGTCGGCTCGACCGATCTGTTCTCGCAGGTCACCCGGCATCTCGATGGCTGCCAGTGTAGGGGCAGGGGACGCCGCGTGGAACCGGTGGCGATCAGCCCGCCGCAGGCACGGCCGAGGGCGGCGAGAAGGAACTCCTCGCCGCCCTCGGGACGGAACAACAGCCGCCGGTCCGCCGGGACTTACACGGACGCGGTGCGCGCCCTGCGGCGGTACAGCGCGAACGCGGTGGTCGCGCCCGCGGCGGTGACGAGACCCGCGCCGATCGCGATCGCCGGCGTGTCGGAGGCGGTGCCGCTGGCGGCGACGTTCTGCGCCTTCAGGTCCTGGACGTACGCCGGATACGGGGCCGTGGTGGCCGTCGACGACGTCTGGGAGTAGTGCGGGATCCGCTTGACCGACTGCACCGAGCCGTTCGTGTTCAGCAGCACCTGCTTGTCGTTCGGGTGCTTGAAGTCGAACATGCCGCCCAGGGTGCCCGCCCGCTGGTCGAAGGACGCGTCACCGATCCGGCCGGTGTGCCAGTTGTCCTCGATGAACTGCGTGATCGACGCCTGCTCGGTGGCCGTGTGGTCGATCTTGTTGACCTTGCTGTACGGCGAGATGACCAGCAGCGGCTGCCGGGTACCGGGACCGCAGCGGTCCGCGTAGCCGCCCTTCGCCGCAGGACCGGACTGGCAGGCCGGGCTGTCGATGGCCTTGCCATTGGAGCCGACCGTGGAGTCCTTGGAGCCGTTGAGCACCTTGGAAGTCACGTGGTCGTACCAGCCGTCGGAGTCGTCGTAGGCGATCACCACCGCCGTCGACTTCCATTCGGGCGACTTCTGGATCGCGTTGATCTCCTTGATCAGGAAGTTCTGCTCGTCGGCCGGGTCCGAGTAACCGGCGTGCCCGTCCTGGTACTCGGCCGCCTTCAGGAAGCTCACCGCGGGAAGGCTGTCGGCTTTCAGCGCCGCGTCGAAGTCCGTCAGGTCGTAGTTGTGGTTCGCCCGCCCGTTGTGGCCGATCTCGGCGACGGACTTCGGCGCCAGGTGGTGCGGGTTGGACGTCGACTTGTAGTACTCGAACGGCGAGTGGTGCGGGCTGTAGTCCTCGGATGCCGCGCCGCCCACGTTGGTGTGCGTGGCACCCGCGCACTTGGCGTAGTCACCGCTCTTGCCGTCCCAGGCGGTGCTGGGCCGGAAGCCGCCCTGGAACCAGCCCCAGGTCACACCCTTGTTGTTGAGCAGGTCACCGATGTTCTTGCCCTGCATCACCGCGAGCGCGCTGGTCGCGGTGTGGTCCTTGTCCGAGCAGTCGTCGAAGGCCGGGTCGGGGTCGTTGATGACCGTGCCGACACCCTTGGCGTTCGGCGAGACCACCGCGTACGAGTCCGGGGTCGTCGTCTGCTTCGGGTTCTCGGTGCCGGAGGCCGGGTCGACCGAGATCACACCGTGCGTCTGACCCGATATCAGGTTCAGGGCGCCAGGCGTCGAGGGACCGAAGTTCGAGCTGAAGGAGTGGTCGTTCAGCGCGAACTGCTGGGCGTAGTTCCACATGCCCGTGACGGTGTTGCCGTCGTAGTAGTCCATCACCAGACCGGGCTCACCGAAGAGGCCGGTGCACTTGTTGACCTCGGTGTTCTCGACGTACTTGTCGGCCTTGCCGCCGTCGGCCGCGTACTGCTCGGGGCCGTAGGAGTGGTTCTGGTCGCAGGTCATCACCTGCGAACTGCTCAGCCGGGTCGGCGTGTAGAGGTTCGGGTTCTTCTTCAGCAGCCCGGCGTTGAGCAGGTTGTCGGCCTTCGGCGTGTGGGCCGCGGCCTTGAACTTCGTGCCGTCGGTGTTGGTCGCCTTCGGGTAGGTGGCGAAGTAGTGGTCGAACGAGATGTTCTCGTCGTAGAGCACCACCACATGCTTGATCGGGGTGGCCGTGTGCGTGCTGCCGGAGGGCTGGTGGCCGCCGGAGTTCGCCGCCGCGGGCACGACCCCGCCCGCCGTGGCCAGCGCC
>NZ_JAWOAI010000225.1:0-15316 GCF_033194735.1 Streptomyces sp. W16 | reverse complement strand
AACACCGGCCGAGCGCGGGCCTGTTGACCCGCGTCGAGTTCCCGCACGGCGTGCGCGTCGACGGCTGGGTGGAGACCGGCACCGAGGTGACGACGTCGTACGACCCGATGCTCGCGAAGGTCATCGCCTACGGCTCCGATCGCGCCCACGCGCTGCGACGGCTCGACGAGGCGCTGGCCCGCACCCGCGTGGACGGCATCGAGACGAACCTGGGCCTGGTCCGGGCGGCGCTGGCGGAGCCGGACTTCCGTAAGGCCGCCCACTCCACGGCGACCCTCGCCTCAGTCACCGACCCCACGCCCCGCATCGAGATCGTCGCCGGCGGCACCCTCACCACGGTCCAGGACTGGCCCGGCCGCACCGGCTACTGGCAGGTCGGCGTCCCCCCGTGCGGCCCGATGGACGACCTCTCCTTCCGCCTCGGCAACCGCGCTCTCGGCAACGAGGAGGGCACCCCGGGCCTCGAATGCACGCTCCAGGGACCGACGTTGAGGTTCACCCACGCGACCACCGTCTGTGTCACGGGCGCACCGGCGCCGGTGACCGTGGACGGCACACCGGTCGCCCAATGGGAACCGGTGTCCATATCCGCCGGCGCACTGCTCGAAATCGGCGCACCGGCCGAACACGGCCTGCGGACCTACGTGTTGTTCGCGGGCGGCCTGGACGTGCCCGCCTTCCTCGGCAGCGCGAGCACCTTCACCCTGGGCCGCTTCGGCGGCCACGGCGGCCGGGCGCTGCGCACCGGCGACGTCCTGCACGGCGGCACGGTCACCGAGGGCACACCGGTACCGACCGCGGACCGCCCGGCCTTCGGCGCCGTATGGGACGTGGCGGCGGTCGAAGGCCCGCACGCGGCACCGGAGTTCTTCACCGAGGACGACATCCACGACTTCTACGCGGCCGACTGGAAGGTCCACTTCAACTCGGCCCGCACAGGCGTCCGACTGGTCGGCCCGAAGCCCCGCTGGGCCCGCACCGACGGCGGCGAGGCGGGCCTGCACCCGTCCAACATCCACGACACCCCGTACTCGGTCGGCGCGGTCGACTACACGGGCGACATGCCGGTACTGCTCGGCCCCGACGGCCCGTCCCTCGGCGGCTTCGTCTGCCCCGCGACGGTCATCAGCCAAGAGCGCTGGAAACTGGGCCAGTTCAGGCCCGGCGACACGGTCCGCTTCGTCCCGGTGGACGTAGACGGCTCCCCCCGCCCCGCCATCGTGGACAGCGGAATCCTGGCCCAGGACGGAGACGTCACCTTCCGCCGCAGCGGCGACGACAACCTCCTGGTCGAATTCGGCCCCATGCAACTGGACTTGGCGCAGCGCATGCGGGTCCACGCCCTGATGGAGGCGGTCTCAGAGGCCGATTTCGAGGGCGTCACGGACCTCACCCCGGGCATCCGCTCCCTCCAGATCCAGACGGACCCGAGCCGTCTCCCCCAGTCCGAACTCCTCTCCTCCGTAAGGGAGATAGCGGCGGCACTCCCGCCCACCGACCAACTGGTCGTCCCCTCCCGCACGGTCCACCTCCCCCTCTCCTGGGACGACCCGGCGACCCGCGAGGCGATCGCCCGCTACATGGCGGGCGTCCGCGACGACGCCCCCTGGTGCCCCTGGAACATCGAGTTCATCCGCCGCGTCAACGGCCTGGACTCGGTCGCGGACGTCTACGACACGGTCTTCGACGCCGAATACCTCGTACTCGGCCTGGGAGACGTCTACTTGGGTGCCCCGGTGGCCACGCCGCTGGACCCGCGCCACCGCCTGGTCACCACCAAGTACAACCCGGCCCGCACCTGGACCGCGGAGAACTCGGTCGGCATCGGCGGCGCGTATCTCTGCATCTACGGCATGGAGGGCCCCGGCGGCTACCAGTTCGTCGGCCGTACGACCCAGGTGTGGTCGGGCTGGCAGCAGCGCGGCGCGTTCGAGCCCGGCTCCCCGTGGCTGCTGCGCTTCTTCGACCGCATCAAGTGGTACCCGGTCGAGGCGGACGAACTCCTCGAACTCCGGGCCGACATCACGTCCGGCCGCTTCGTCCCGCGCATCGAGGAGGGCACGTTCTCGCTCGCCGAGTACGAGGCGTTCCTCACCGAGAACGCCGAGTCCATCGCGGAGTTCAGGACCCGGCAGCAGACCGCGTTCGGCGCGGAACGCGACGCGTGGGAAACGGCGGGCGAGTTCACCCGGGCGGAGGCGGCAACAGCCCCGGCACCCCCGCAGGCCGAGGTGACGGTCCCGGCGGGCGGACGCCTGGTGGAGGCCGAATTCGCCGCCTCTGTCTGGCAGTTGAACGTGGAACCCGGCGACGAGGTAGTAGCGGGCCAGCCCCTCCTGGCCCTTGAGGCGATGAAGATGGAATCCAAGGTCCACGCCCCGATGGCCGGTGTGGTGGCCGAGATCCTGGCCAGGCCCGGCGACCAGGTCGAAGCGGGCACGGCGCTCCTCGTCCTCGCCCCCACAAGCTGAACAGCAAGGAGCACCAAGAGATGTCGACCACCGTGTCCCGAGTCCGCGCCGCCTACGCCCGCATCGAGGCCGTGGACCGCCCCGAGATCTGGATCGACCTGCGCCCGCAGGCAGAGGTCGAGTCCGAAGCACAGGCGATGGACGAGCGAGTGGCGGCGGGCGAGCAACTTCCCCTCGCCGGGCGCCTGTTCGCGGCCAAGGGCAACATAGACGTGCACGGCCTTCCGACGACGGCGGGCTGCCCCGCGTACGCCTACGAGCCGGAGACGGACGCCCCGGTCGTCGCCCGTCTCCGCGCGGCCGGCGCGATCGTGCTCGGCACCACGAACCTCGACCAGTTCGCCACAGGCCTGGTCGGCACCCGTTCCCCCTACGGCGCGGTCCGCAACGCCCACGACCCGGCGCGGATCAGCGGCGGCTCCAGCGCCGGTTCGGCCGTCGCGGTGGCCCTCGGCATCGTCGACTTCGCCCTCGGCACCGACACGGCGGGCTCGGGCCGGGTCCCCGCCGCCTTCAACGGCATCGTCGGCCTCAAGCCCACCCGGGGCCTGGTCCCGACGGCGGGGGTGGTCCCGGCCTGCGCCTCGATCGACTGCGTGACGGTCTTCGCCCGCACCCTCCCCGAGGCCGAACAGGCCCTGTCCTTCATGACCTCCCCACCGGACCGCGACCTCCCGCCCCTCCCCCAGCGCGCGCCGGGCCCGTGGCGCATCGCGGTAGCGGCAAGGGATCAACTGGGCGAACTGGACGAGGGTTGGGCGGAGGCGTACGAGGCGGCGGTGGAGCAGTTCAGGGGCGCGGGCGCAGAGATCCGCACGCTCGACCTCACCCCCTTCACGGAAGCGGCGGCGATGCTCTACCAGGGCGCGTTCGTGGCCGAGCGCTACACAGCGGTAGGAGCCTTTGTCGACAAGGCGATCGCATCCGGCACCGAGGGCCTGGACCCCACGGTCACCGGCATCATCACCCGAGCCCGCGACATCCCGGCCCACCAGCTGTACACCGACCAGGACCGCCTGGCGGCCCTACGCACCCGCGCCCTGTCGGAACTGGCCGACGCGGACGCCCTGTTGCTCCCGACGACTCCGGGCCACCCCACCCTGGCCGAGGTGGCGGCCGACCCTCTGGGGGCCAACGCCCGCCTGGGCCGCTTCACCAACTCCACGAACCTCTTCGACCTGGCAGCGGTAGCCGTCCCTTCGGGTGAGGTGAGCGGGCTCCCCTTCGGCGTGATGCTGATCGGCCCGGCGTTCACGGACGACCGCCTGACGCAGATCGCGCGCGATTTGGAGCCGTCGGTCCAACTGGCAGTGGTGGGCGCCCATTTGACGGGCCAGCCCCTGAACCCCCAACTCCTGTCCTTGGGCGCCCGTTTGGACCGCACGACGACAACGGCCCCGGTGTACCGCCTGCACGCCCTCGCAACAACGCCGCCCAAGCCGGGCCTGGTGCATGTGGGCGAGGGCGGCGCGGAGATCGAGACGGAGGTGTGGCGACTCCCGGCGGAGGGCTTGGGCGGACTGCTGGCCGCACTCCCCCGCCCGATGACGCTGGGAAGCGTGGAGTTGGCAGACGGCACGAGAGTCCCGGGCTTCCTCTGCGAGCCCGCAGCACTGTCAGACGCAGAAGACATCACCAAGTACGGCGCCTGGCGAACCTACCTGAGCCGATAGCTTTTAGGGGCGCGGGGAACTGCGCGACCAGCCACAGCGAACTCGCACCCGACCAACGCACCCGCACCCGTCACCCCACCGACGAGTAGGCCACAACCCCCCGCAGCAACAGATCAACCGCCTTACGCGCATTCTTGGCCACGGTGGACGACGCCTCGCCCCCAGTAACCGGCGCCGCAGCAGAAATCTGCCCCAACACATCGATCACCTGCTTGCACCACCGAACAAAGTCCCCGGCCGGCATCTCAACGTCCCGAAGGACCTCGTCCAGCCCCTTCCCACTGGCCCACATGTACGCGGCCCAGGCGAAGCCGAGATCAGGCTCCCGCTGCCCGACCCCCTCGGTCTGGGTGATCCGGAAATCCTCCTCCAGGGCGTCAAGACGCCCCCAGATCCGCACCATTTCCCCCAGCGCGGCCTTGGCCGCCCCGGACGGCACCTTCGGCGTCGTCGCATCGTCACTGACCCGCGCCTCGAACACCAGCGCAGAGACACACGCGGCGAGTTCAGCAGGGGCAAGCCCCTCCCAGACACCCTCCCGCAGACACTCACTGGCAAGCAGATCAAGCTCGCCGTAGAGCCGCGCCAGCCGCTTCCCGTGCTCGGTGACCTCGTTGCCGCGCAGATAGTCCAGCTCGGTGAGGAGCGCGACGATCCGGTCGAAGGTCCGGGCGATCGTGTTGGTCCGCCCCTCGATGCGTCGCTCCAGCTGCGTGGTGTCCCGCTGCAGCCGGTGGTACCGCTCGGCCCAACGGGCGTGGTCCTCACGGTCGTTGCACCCGTGACAGGGGTGCGCGCGGATCGCCGTACGCAACTGGGCGATCTCCCGGTCGTCGGCGGCCTGCGAGCGCTGCTTGCGGGCCCGCTCCGGCGGGATGTGCCCGGCCTTGGTGCGCAGCGCGGAGGCCAGGTCCCGACGGGACTGCGGGGAACGGGGGTTGAAGGACTTCGGGATCCGCATCCGGTCCAACGCCTCGACGGGCACCGGGAAGTCCATCGACGCGAGCCGCTTGACCTGCCGCTCGACGGTCAGGACGAGCGGACGCGGGCCGTCGTGCTGCTCGAAGCCGCGGTGGCCGTTGGACCGTCCGGCGGGCAGGCCCGGGTCCAACACCAGTGCCAGACCCGCGTACTTGCCGGTCGGGACGTGGATGACGTCTCCCGGCTTGAGCTTCTCCAACGCGACGGCGGACTCGGCGCGCCGTAGCGCCACGCCCTGCCGGGCGAGCTCGGTCTCGCGGTCCTTGAGCTCACGACGCAGCCGCATGTAGTCGTCGAAGTCGCCCAAGTGGCAGGTCATGGAGTCCTTGTAGCCCTCCAGGCCCTCCTCGTTGCGCTGCACCTGCCGTGAGATCCCGACGACCGACCGGTCCGCCTGGAACTGCGCGAAGGACGTCTCCAGCAGCTCCCGCGACCTGTGCCGCCCGAACTGCTCGACGAGGTTGACCGCCATGTTGTACGACGGCTTGAAGCTGGAGCGCAGCGGATATGTACGCGTGCCGGCGAGTCCCGCGAGGTGCTCGGGACTGATCCCGCGCTGCCACAGCACGACGGCGTGGCCCTCGACATCGATGCCGCGGCGGCCGGCCCGACCGGTCAACTGGGTGTACTCGCCCGGGGTGATGTCGGCGTGCTGCTCGCCGTTCCACTTGACGAGCTTCTCCAACACCACCGAGCGTGCGGGCATGTTGATGCCGAGCGCCAGGGTCTCCGTCGCGAACACGGCCTTCACGAGCCCGCGCAGGAACAGCTCCTCGACGACCTCCTTGAACGTCGGCAGCATGCCCGCGTGGTGGGCCGCGATACCGCGCTCCAGGCCTTCCAACCACTCGTAGTACCCGAGGACATGGAGGTCCTCGTTCGGAATGGACGCCGTGCGCTCCTCGACGAGGGCGCGCACCTTCTCCCGCGCCTCGTCGTCGTTGAGCCGCAGCCCGGCGTACAGACACTGCTGTACGGCGGCCTCGCAGGCGGCGCGGCTGAAGATGAACGTGATGGCGGGCAGCAGGTCTTCGTTGTCCAGCCGCTCGATGACCTCGGGGCGGCCCGGTGTCCACACCCGTGAACGCGATCTGCGCTCCCGCTCCCGGTCGGCCTCGCGCATGGCACGGCCGCGCTTGCGGTCCTGGTACGACGGGCGCTGCGCCTCCATGCGGGCGAGGCGGGTGAGGTCGGGGTTGACGGCCTTCTTGTTGCCCTCGCCCTCCTCGAAGAGGTCGTACATCCGCCGCCCGGCGAGCACGTGTTGGAACAGCGGGACCGGCCGGTGCTCGGAGACGATCACCTCGGTGTGGCCGCGGACGGTGTCGAGCCAGTCGCCGAACTCCTCGGCGTTCGACACGGTCGCCGAGAGCGAGACCAGGGTGACCGACTCGGGGAGGTGGATGATCACCTCTTCCCATACGGCGCCGCGGAAGCGGTCGGAGAGGTAGTGCACCTCGTCCATGACCACGTAGCCGAGGCCGAGGAGGGTCTGTGAACCGGCGTACAGCATGTTCCGCAGGACCTCGGTGGTCATGACGACCACCGGTGCCTCGGAGTTGACGCTGTTGTCGCCGGTGAGCAGGCCGACCTTGTCCGCGCCGTAACGGCGGCACAGGTCGGCGTACTTCTGGTTCGACAGTGCCTTGATGGGGGTCGTGTAGAAGCACTTCTTGCCCTGCTGGAGGGCGAGGTGGACGGCGAACTCGCCGACGATCGTCTTGCCGGAGCCGGTGGGCGCCGCTACCAGCACGCCCTTCCCCGCTTCGAGCGCCTTACAGGCCTCGATCTGGAAGGGGTCGAGACCGAAGTCGTACATCTCGCGGAAGTCCGCGAGCGCGGTGGCCTGCTCGGCTGCCCGCAGGCGGGCTGCCGCGTACCGCTCGGCCGGGGAGAGGTCCTCTGTCATCGTGCTTTCGAGCGTACCGGGCGCCACTGACAACAGGACGATCATTATCCGTTCCCATAGGTCCTCCACACACGGAGACCAGCCGCCCGCGCTGCGGGAACGGCTGGTCTCGGCGGAGTTCGGGAAGGTGATCAGGTCACGTCGTCATACCCGTTGACGCGGTCCGAACCGGTGCCGCTCGCCTGCTCGGGCAGGGCCGCCCGGCCGGCCGAGACGGCTTCGACGTCGCCGATGTCCTCGGGGGTGAGGTCCAGGTCGGAGGCCTCGTCGTCGTCCGGTCCCTCCGCGTCGCGACGGCGCTTGCGCCGGTCGTTGAGCAGGGAGAAGACGACCGCGCCGAAGTACAGCACCCAGATCGGCCCGGCCAGCGCCAGCATGGTCAGCGGGTCGGTGCTGGGAGTGGCGACGGCCGCGAAGACCGTGATGCCCAGGATCATGGCGCGCCACCAGCCGAGCATCCGCTTGCCGGTCAGCGCACCCGTGAGGTTGAGCATGATCAGCAGCAGCGGCAGCTCGAAGGAGAGACCGAAGACCAGAACCATGCGGGTGACCAGGTCGAGGAGGTCGTCCAGCGGCAGCAGGTTGTTGACGTCCTTCGGCGTGAAGCCGATCAGCACCTTCGCTGTGGTGGGCAGCACCTTGTAGGCGAAGTAGGCGCCGCCGAGGAACAGCGGGACGCCGGTGCCCACGAAGGAGAGCGCGTACTTCTTCTCGTTCTTGTGCAGGCCCGGGGCGATGAAACCCCAGAGCTGGTACAGCCAGACCGGGGACGCCAGGACGACGCCGGCCATCAGGGACACCTTCAACGCCAGCGTGAACGGCGTCAGCAGACCGTTGATCGTGATCTGCGCGCACTGGTGCGTCTTGTCGCCCGCCTTCTGCAGTTCCTCGAAGGTGGAGGCGCAACCGACCGAGTCCAGCACCGGCTTGGTGATGATGTTGACGATGTCGTTGTAGAAGAAGGCGGCCACGCAGGTCACCACGATGAT
The DNA here is from genome assembly GCF_033194735.1 of Streptomyces sp. W16. NCBI lineage: Bacteria > Bacillati > Actinomycetota > Actinomycetes > Kitasatosporales > Streptomycetaceae > Streptomyces > Streptomyces sp. W16. The sequence goes on along the minus strand of NZ_JAWOAI010000225.1, from coordinate 7,293 downwards.
GGCGAGCATCGCCTTCGCGAGCCGGTTGCGCAGCTCGCGCAGATGGTCCGCGAGGGGCATCCGCCCCTCGGGGTCCTTCTCCTTCGTGCGGGCAGACTTAGGCAACCCACGTCCTCATCTCGTGCGGCAGGCCGGGGGCGTCCCGGCCCTGCGTCAGCGCTTGGTCGTGTCCGACGGCTCGGTGACGGGGCGCGAGCTGGTCACGTCGCCGGGGGCCGCCTGGATGGTGCGCTGCACGGGCTCTTCGGTGTTCGGCGGGCCGGCGGGGGCGGGGGCGGTGTTGCCCTCTTCCTTCATCGCCTTGGCCTCGCTCTTGAGGATGCGGGCGGACTTGCCGAGGGAGCGGGCCATGTCCGGAAGCTTCTTCGCGCCGAAGAGCAGCACGACGACTACGAGGATGAGAATGATCTCGGGAGCTCCGAGCCTTCCGAACATAATTCTTTACCTTCTCACCGAGGCGGCTGGGGTGGGGGTGCTGTCCGATCGGTCGGACATCTGTCCGACCTTCGTGCTGCCAGCGATCGTAACGCTCAGGGGTAAACGTCAGGCAATCCCCGTGCGTACTCCCGGTCCGCGCTCCGGGCCTCGTTATCCGGACCGCGATCAGCAGCGTACCCGCCCCGACCGACAACGTGACAGGGCAAAGTGACGCGAAGCGCATCAGGCACGCAACTCACACCCCACGCATACGTGACTCACAGTGCGTCGACGGAACGGGCCGTCGAAACAGCCGCTCGCTCCAGGTCCTCGGCCGCCCTGTTGATGCGCTGCGCGGCGTCCGTGACCTGGCGTCCGAGCCGCTGCGCCTCCAGGAAGACCCGGACGGCGAGCACGCCGAGCACGGCGAGACCAAGGAAACCCACAGCTACCGCGACCATCGCCCAGAACATGGGGCGAGCCTAGACCCTGCTACCCGACGGAGGTCAGCCGCAGGGTCCTGACCCCGCCGCCGGTGAGCAGCTCGACGATCCGCTCGCCCGCGGGCTTGCGGACCGCGGCGCCGCAGTCGGGGCAGGTGAAGGAGTAGAAGGTCGTACGGCTGGTGGCGCCGATGGCGAGGCGCAGAGCGCTCGCCGCCAGTTCGAAGTTGCCCCGGCAGTCCGGGCAGCCCGCTCTGAACACCACTGGCATCACGTTCTTCATCCCGGCGAAAGCGGCGGCCACCGTCATCTCCGGAACATCCGAGACGCCCGGGACACCCGACATCGTCGACTCACTCACAGCTCCTGCTCCTGCCTGTCGTCAACTCCGTGCTGCACACCGTCAACCACGCTCTGCGGTCCGTCGTACGCCGCCAACGCCTCGCGGGCGGCCCGGCGGGCGCTGTCGGCGAGATCGCTCGGCGAGACGATCCGGCCGTCGCGCCCGAGCCGCAGGGCCAGGCGTCGAAGGGACGTCGGGTCGGGGGTGCGCAAGGTAATACGCAGCCCGCCGTCGGGAAGCTCATCGGCACTGTCGTGCGGGTAGTACTCGGCGACCCAGCGTCCGCCCGGGCCGACCTCCACGACGACCTCCGGGTCCTCGGCGGCAGGCTGCACCAGCGCCTCCGACAGGTCCCGCAGCTCGATCTCTGGCGGTGCGGACGGCTCGTCGAGGATCTTGATCTCGGCGACCCGATCGAGGCGGAAGGTGCGGCGCGCCTCGGAGCGGCGGCACCAGGCCTCCACGTACGTGTGCCCGACGCTGACCAGCCGGATGGGGTCGATCTCGCGCTCGGACAGCTCGTCGCGAGCGGGTGAGTAGTAGCGGATCCACAGCCGGCGGCGCTCCGAGATCGCACGGTCGACGTCCGCGAAGACACCGCCCTCGGACTCGAAGGTCACCGAAAGGCGTGCGCTGGCGCCGGCCGCCTCACCGGCCGCCGCCTCCAGCTTGGCGTTGGCCCGCAGCAGCGCCTGCCGGTCGCTCTCGCGCAGGCCCGGCAGCGTGGACACCGCGCGGGCGGCCACCAGGAGCGCGGTCGCCTCGTCGGCGGCGAGCCGGAGCGGTTCGGCGACGTCGTCCGGGTTGTGCCACCAGATGCGGTCGCCGTCGGTGTCGATGTCGAGCAGGTCCCCGCCCCGGAAGCTGGTTCCGCACATGGGCAGGATGTCGAGGTCGGAGACCAGCTCGTCCTCGGTGATCCCGAAGGCACGCGCGACATCCTCGACGCGTGCTCCGGGGCGCTCCTTCAGATAGGTCACCAGGGAGAGCATCCGCCGGGTCTGGTCGATGGCGTTGACGGGCCTGACCGGTTTGCCTGCCACAGTTCTCTTCCGCTCCCCCTCAGCCCTTGGCCACGGCACGCAGCCGGTCCACCACGTCGGCCCGCAGCTCGGCGGGCTCAAGGACGACCACGTCCGGCCCGAACTCGACCAGCCAGGCGTCCAGTCCGTGGCCGTACGGAATCTCCAACTCGTCCCAGCCGTCCCCGAGTTCCCGCACCGCCGCGGCTTTCGCCCGCAGGGGGTACCCGGAGCCCGTGCGCAGCCGGATCAGGGCGGAGCGGTCGGCGGTCTCCCCCGCCCAGCTCGCGACGGTCTCGCGGACCGTGACGACGTCGGGGATGTCTGCGGTGAACCGCCCGTTGCGGGAGCGCACCTTGCCGGTGATCCGGGAGAGGCGGAAGACACGCTCGGCACCCCGGTCCCGGTCCCAGCCGGCGAGGTACCAGTGGCCGCGCCAGCACTCAAGGGCCCATGGCTCGACGCTGCGGGTCTCGGGGCGGGCGGCGGTGGCCTTGCGGTACTCGAACACGACGGGCCGGCGGTCGCGGCAGGCGAGCATCAGCGGCTCGAACGACGCCTCGTGCACCGGGATACGAGGCTCCAGGGCGCCGTGCGGCTCGTACGGGTCGAGGTCCTCGGGCATTCCGGCGGCGCGCAGTTTCTGCAGGGCGCCGCTGGCCGCGCCGGCAAGCCGGGCCTGCTGCCACACCTTGGCGGCGAGACCGAGCGCGGCGGCCTCCTCGGCGTCGAGGGTGATGGGCGGGAGGCGGTTGCTGTCGCGGCGGGCGAGGTAGCCGACCTCGCCGTCCAGGTTCTCCACCGTCTCGATGACCAGCCCGAGTTCGCGCAGATCGTCCTTGTCGCGCTCGAACATCCGGTTGAAGGAGTCGTCACTGCCCGCTTCGAGGTAGGCCTCGATGGACTCGCGCAGCTCACGCTTGCTGAGCGGTCGCCGGGTCCCGAGCAGACACAGCGCGAGGTTCATCAGCCGCTCGGCCTTGGCAATGGCCATCGACGCCCTTCGCCTTCCTCTGTACTTACGAACGATGACCGTACCGCCCCGAGATGGCCTGACAAAAGCCGAGGGCCCATGCCCGAGCAGGCATGGGCCCCAGGTGATCGGGTCCGGTCGGATCCGGTGATCAGACGGCGACGAGGTCGACCACGAAAATCAGGGTCTCGCCCGGCTTGATCGCCGGGGTCGGGCTCTGGTTGCCGTAGGCGAGTCGCGCGGGGATGGTCAGTTGGCGACGGCCGCCGACCTTCATGCCCTGTACGCCCTGGTCCCAGCCCTTGATGACACGGCCGCCACCGAGGGGGAACTTGAACGGGGTACCGCGGTTCCAGCTGGCGTCGAACTCCTCGCCGGTGCTGAAGGCCACGCCCACGTAGTGGACGGTGACGTTCTGGCCCGCCACCGCGACCTCGCCGTCACCCTCCCAAAGATCCTTGATCTCCAGGTCGGCCGGGGCTTCGCCCTCCGGGAAGTCGATCTCGGGCTTCTCGATGCTCACGTCTCTGGCTCCTGCTTGTGTACGACAAGACAACTCGGACAGTCTCGCATCCCGGCCGGAGTCCTGCGCCGGCCAGGCCGTTCATCCGCGGGACTACATCGCCGCCAGGATGTCGACCGAGAACACGAGGGTGTCGCCCTTCTTGATGGCGCCGCCGGTGGGCGGGGTGTCGCCGTAGGCCAGGTCGGCGGGCGCGACGATCAGGACGCGGCTGCCGACCTTCTTGCCGGTGACACCCTGCGCCAGGCCCTTGACGACCGACTCCATCTGCGAGATCGCGAACTGGCTCAACCGGCCCTGGGAGTACGTCGATTCGAACTGCTTGCCGGTGCTCCAGACCACGCCCTCGAACTGGCACAGGATCGTCTGGGACGCCTTGACGACGGCTCCGTCGCCCTCCAGGACGTAGTTCGACACCAGCTTCTTCGGCGGGTCCACCTTCGGGACGGTGACCGAGGGGGCCTTGCCGTCGGTGTTCGTACCGACCTTGGGCAGTGCGCTGTCGGACTGGGCGACGGCCTTGCCCTTGGCGGAGCTCTTGATGTTGAAGGCGTCCTGCACGTCGATCACGAAGACGAGCGTGTCGGTGCCCTTGATGCCCGCCTGGCTGTTGCCCGTCGTGCCGTATCCCCAGGTCGGCGGGATGGCCATCTCGACGCGGCTGCCGACCTTCCGGCCCGCCAGGCCGTAGCGCCAGCCGTCGATGATGCTGCCCTGGGCGAGCTGGATGACCAAGGGGGTCTTGCGGTCGTAGGAGTTGTCGAACACCTTGGCCGTCGACCAGATCTGGCCCAGGTAGTTCACCTGGACGAAGTCGCCCTCCGCGACGGCCTTGCCGCTGCCCGCGATGACCGTCTTGACCGCGAGGTTCTTCGACGGGTCGCCGGTGCCCTTGGCGACGGTCGGCTTCTCGTCGAACTTCGTACCCGCGGTGATCGCCGGCACCGGACCGTCGACCACCTTCGGCGGCGGAGCGGTCGTGGCCGAGGCGGACGGCGAGGGCGACGGCGACGCGCTGGCCTTGCTTGAGGAGGAGTCGCTGTCGCCGCATCCCGCGAGCGTCACGAGTCCTGCGGGAACAGCGATGAGAAGGGAGCGTCGGCGCACGGTGAAGGCCTCGTATCGGTCGATCTTGTTGATGGCGTGCGCGCAACTCTACGGCGTGGCACGGGCCCCGTACGTGAAACGTACGGGGCCCGTGTGGCGTACCGAATATGTATCCGGACATCGGTATCCGGACGCTTTTGCCCTACATTCCGGCGATCAGTTTCTCCACCCGGTCGTCCACGGAACGGAACGGGTCCTTGCACAACACGGTGCGCTGTGCCTGGTCGTTGAGCTTGAGATGCACCCAGTCGACGGTGAAGTCCCGCCGCTGCTCCTGGGCCCTGCGGATGAAGTCGCCGCGGAGCCTGGCCCGAGTGGTCTGCGGCGGAACGGACTTGCCCTCGAAGATCTTCAAGTCGTTGCAGATCCGGGCGGCTTGGCCCTTCCTCTCCAGGAGGTAGTAGAGCCCTCGGCGACGGTGGATGTCGTGGTAGGCGAGGTCGATCTGCGCGACCCGCGGGTGGGACATCGTCATGTTGTGCTTGGCCCGGTACCGCTCGATCAGCTGGTACTTCATGACCCAGTCGATCTCGGTGCCGATCCGGTCGAGGTCCTCCGCCTCGATCGCGTCGAGCGTGCGGCCCCACAGTTCGAGGACCTGCTCGACGGTGCCGGTACGGATGCCGCGGCGGTCCACGAAGTCCACGGCCTTCTCGTAGTACTCGCGCTGCACCTCGATCGCGGAGGCCTCGCGCCCGCTGGCCAGACGCACCTTGCGCCGGCCCGTGAGGTCGTGGCTCACCTCACGGATCGCCCGGATCGGGTTCTCCAGGGTCAGGTCACGCATCACCGTGCCCGCCTCGATCATGCGCAGCACCAGGTCGGTGGCGCCGACCTTGAGCAGCATGGTCGTCTCGGACATGTTCGAGTCGCCCACGATGACGTGGAGACGGCGGTAGCGCTCGGCGTCCGCGTGCGGTTCGTCCCGGGTGTTGATGATGGGCCGGGAACGCGTCGTGGCCGAGGAGACGCCCTCCCAGATGTGTTCGGCGCGCTGGCTGACGCAGTACACGGCGCCGCGCGGAGTCTGCAGAACCTTGCCCGCGCCGCACAGAAGCTGACGCGTGACCAGGAAGGGGATGAGGATGTCCGCGAGCCGGGAGAACTCGCCGTGCCGTGCCACCAGGTAGTTCTCGTGGCAGCCGTACGAGTTGCCCGCCGAGTCGGTGTTGTTCTTGAAGAGGTAGACGTCGCCCGCGATTCCCTCCTCGTGCAGGCGTCGTTCGGCGTCCACCAGGAGTCCTTCGAGAATGCGCTCGCCGGCTTTGTCGTGGGTGACCAGTTCTGTCACGTTGTCACATTCGGGGGTCGCGTATTCCGGATGTGAGCCCACGTCGAGATAGAGCCGGGCGCCGTTTCGCAGAAAGACATTGCTGCTGCGGCCCCATGACACGACACGGCGGAAGAGGTACCGAGCCACTTCGTCGGGAGACAGACGCCGCTGTCCCCTGAACGTACACGTGACGCCGTACTCGTTCTCCAGCCCGAAAATGCGGCGGTCCATGACTGAACATTACGCCCGATCCCCTGTGCTGAAACGGGGTTCGACAGCTCGGTTTGGATCATTTTCCGATGAAGTCGCAACCACCGCACCCCCGCCGGGAGCTGCGAGGACCCGTCCGGTGGCCATCAGGACCAGCAACGACACGGCCCCCGCGACCCCCGGCACGGCGAACCCCCACAGGGCTCCACCGGCCTCTACGACCGGCCCTGCGACGCCCGTTCCGACCGACGCCCCGACGGTGAACGTCGTCACAAGCCACGAGAAAGCCTCGGTGACCGTCCCCTTCGGGGCATGCCGGTCCACGATGATGAACGCACAGGCGAGGGCGGGCGCGAGGAACACCCCGGCGAGCACGGTCAGCAGCACCATGGCGACCGCGCCCGGCATGAGCATCAGCGGCAGGTAACACACCGCCAGCAGCCCCACCAGGACCCGCAGTCGACGCTCAGGCACCCCGCTCCACTGCCGCGCCCCGTAGACCGTCCCGCCCAGCAGCGCGCCGAGACCTATCGCCGCCATGAGCCACCCGTACACCACGTCACCGCCGTGCGCGTCCGCGTACGGCACGGAGGCGACCGTGATGGACCCGAGCGCCATCCCGACGAACAGGAAGGCGCCCAGGAGCGCCAGCAGCCCCGGCGAGCGCAGGGCGCCCAGCCAGTGCGCGGCACGCGGAGCCGACCGCCACGCGCGCGAGGGCGGCGAGACGACCACGGAGAGGGCGCCCAGCACCCCGATGACGTTCAGCACGAGCAGCGCCACCGGGGCGGACCACAGCGACACGAACACCGTCACGAGCAACGGCCCGACGGTGAACATGACTTCCTGCGCCACGGCGTCCATGGCGTACGCCGTGTGCACCTGCTCCTCCCGGCGCAGCACGGCCGGCCACAGGGCGCGCAGACCGCCCTCCAGGGGCGGCGCGAAGAGGCCTGCGGCGGCCACGGCCGCGTAGGCGAGG
>NZ_JAWOAI010000224.1:0-15328 GCF_033194735.1 Streptomyces sp. W16 | reverse complement strand
AGGGCCGCGTCGAGGCCGAGCGCGGCGTGGGCGCCCTGCGCGGACAGGATGAACAGGGCGCGTGACTCGTCGGCGGTCAGTCCCGTGACGTCCGTACGGAACCCGGCGAGCAGCTCGATGCCGCCGTGCCGGCCGCGCTCGGCGTACACCGGCACCCCGGAGGCGGACAGCGCCTCCACGTCCCGGTAGATGGTCCGCACCGACACCTCCAGCCGGTCGGCGAGTTCATGCGCGGGAACCCGGCCCCGGGTCTGCAGGAGCAACAGGATCGAGAGCAGTCGGTCGGCCTTCACTCCCCCAGGATCCGCCGCCCGGAAACCCCGCGCAAATGTTGACGGAAACTGTCAGGTTATGGGTCCAGCATCGGCGCCATGAACACACACGCGATCGACCCCCGCCCCCTCTACACCCGCGCCACCGAACAGGCCGCCGCGCTGATCAGGACGGTCCGACCGGAGCAGCTGGCCGGTCCCACCCCCTGCACGGAGTTCGACGTACGGACCCTGCTGAGCCATCTCGTCGGCGGCACCCTGCGGATCGCGACGCTCGGCGAGGGCGGCGACGGCATGGCCGTACACCCCTTCGTGGACGGTGTCCCCGACGAGGGCTGGCCGGCCGCGTACGACGAGGCGCGCGTCCGGGTCCGGAAGGCCTGGGCGGACGACGCCCGGCTGGACGCGCTGGTGCGGGTGCCGTGGGGCGAGGCACCGGGCCGTGTCGCCCTCTCCGGCTACGTCATGGAGGGCGTCACCCACACCTGGGACCTCTCCGAGGCGCTGGGCCACCCCGTCCAACTCGACCCGGAGCTGGCCGAGTTCGCGCTGGCGACTGCCCGCCGGGTCCTCCCGGACGAGCAGCGGGACGCCGACACACCCTTCGACACGGCACAGCCGGTGCCCGAAGGAACGGACGCCTACCGGCAGTTGGCGGCCTGGCTGGGACGCAAGCCACGCGACTGAGTCCGGCGCGGGCCAGGCTGCCGGCCACGTCGCACCGTCGGCCACGCGCGGGCAGCCGTAGATCGAATTCGGCACGAGCCAAGCGGCCTGCCGCGGTCCGCCGCCGGGCGCCCGGTGGCGGCCACGGATCGAATACGGCACCACGGAGCCCGCGGTCCGCACCTGCGACCCGCCGAGTCCCCTTCACCAGGACGCATCCGACACCCGAAGAAGCCGCCCCTCGCCGGCAGTCGGCGGCCCGGACCGGACCGAAACCTGCCGACCACGCGGCGGACACCCGGACCGCGTACACGCCACGAAAAGCGCGACCACTCCTGGGACCTCGACGAGCACCCTCGCCAAGACGCGGCCGGCACCCGAAGAAGCCGCCCCCTGCCGACAGTTGGCGGCCCAGCTGGGGCGAATGCCAGGCCTGCAGGCACGGGCCAGGCAGACGCCTTGTTCACCATCGCCCGCCCAACGGCGGCAGCGGCGGCAGCAGCAGCAGCAGCCCTAAACGGACCCCGAACCGACCGAGTTCGCGCCCGCTGGGCGTTGGCAGGCCGGTCGGAGTGGGAGTGCCTCAGCTCAGTCTTGCCCGGGCCAACTGCCGTGACTGCGCGACCAGTCGGTCCGTGCTGTCCCAGACCTCCGCGTCCTCCTCCAGGAAGCCGCCGGCCAGGTTGCGGGTGGTGATGGAGACGCGGAGGGGGCCCGGGGCCGGGCGGGAGCGGACGTGGACCGTGAGTTCGACCGTGGGGACCCAGCCCTTGAGGCCGATCTCGAACGCGGTCGGGGGCAGCGCGTCCACCGTGAGGAGGAGGGAGAAGGGGTCCGCGTCGCGGCCGTCCGCGAGGCCGAACCAGGAGCGCATCTCGCCCTTGCCGGACGGTGCGCCCAGGGCCCAGCCGAGGGTGGACGGGTCCAGCTTGAGCATCAGGCGGTCGGCGATGGCCGAGCTGCCGGAAACGGGGGCCGGTCCGTCCTCCGGGCCGAAGCACTGGTCCATGGGCGGGAGCGCGGGCGGCTTCGCGGTCGTGCGGACGTCGTCCGGGAGCGCGTCCAGGTCGCCGTAGGAGGCGAGGACGCGGATGCGTTCCACCTCGCGGCCCTCGGCGTCGTACTGGAAGAGGGACGCCTGGCCGGTGGAGAGGGTGCGGCCGGTGCGGACCACGTCGGTGCGGACGACCGCCGGGCCCGGCTGGGACGCGGTCAGGTAGTGCGCGGAGATCGTGAACGGGTCGCTGTGCGGCAGAGCGTCCGCGAGGGCGCGGCCGAGAACGGCGAGGAGGTAGCCGCCGTTGACGGCGTTGATGATCGTCCAGCCGGCCGAGAGGTCGATGTCGTAGACGCCCGGGGCGCGGCGGACGACCGCCGTGTCGCGGTCGAACTCGCTGTCGCCGATCACGGCCCGTGTGGCCGCCGGTGCGGAAGCTGCTTCTGGCATACGTGAACCGTACAATAGGAGATTACTAAGCGGTAGCTTTGGTGTTGCGGGCATATGAAACTACCGCCGAGCGAGTGAGGAACCGGCAATTTCTTGGTAAGTGTCCGAACTCGTCCGTGACCCACGGCCCGCGATCCCCCTCTTTGGGGACATGAGCCTCACCGGGACTCCGTTCCTCTACACCGCCGTCGTGCTGACGATCGTCGCCCTCATACTGCCGCTCGTGCTGTGGTCGCGGATGCGCGGCCCCAAGGCCGTACGCGTGGCGGCTCGGGCCCTGATGCTGCTGTTCGCACAGGCCACGGCCGTCACCCTGGTCTTCGTGATGGTCAACAACCAGAACAACCTGTACGACAACTGGGCCGACCTCCTCGGTACCGGCAACCACGTCCAGCAGGCCGCCGACCTCGGCAAGGACGGCACCGGCAACATCTCGCTGAACCGGTTGCCCAAGGTCAAGCAGGCGTTCGCTCCGGCCAGAGGTCCCGGTATGAGCTCCGCGGGCCAGGTGGAGGTCACCCAGCTCAAGGGCCGGGTGTCGGGCGTGAACGCCGAGGTCTATGTCTGGACCCCGCCGCAGTACAGGGAAGCGGCCTACCGCCACAAGAAGTTCCCCGTCGTGGAACTGCTGCCGGGCTGGCCCGGCTCGGCGAAGGCCTGGTTCGGGTCTATGCACGTGACCCAGCAGCTGGAGCCGCTGATGAGGAGCGGCCGGATCGCGCCGTTCATCCTGGTCGCGCCGCGCTACAACCTGCTGGCCGGGGTGGACACCGGGTGCGCCAACATCCCCGGTACGGTCAACGCCGACACCTGGCTCAGCATCGACGTGCCGAAGATGGTCACGGACAACTTCCGCGCCCAGCCCGCGCCGAAGGGCTGGGGGGTCGCCGGATACTCGGCCGGCGCGCACTGCGCGGTCAAGCTCGCCGTCGCCCACCCCGACCGCTACCAGGCCGCGGTGAGCATGTCCGGCTACAACGACCCGATCGGCGAGCGCAACTCGCTGGCCGCGCAGAGCGTGGCCCTGCGCGAGGCGAACAACCCCTACCTGCTGCTCAAGAAGGCGGCGACGCCACCGCCGATCGCGATGTACCTCTCCGGCGAGTCCGGCGACGGCTACCAGGCGGGAGTGGCCCTCGAACAGATCGCGAAGGCCCCGACGAGCGTGCACGTGGTGTTCCTGCCGCGCAGCGACGGCGGGCACACCATGGCGCTCTGGCGACCGCAGGTGAAGACGGTGTTCCGCTGGCTGACCCTGGAACTGGGCCAGAACCACCCCAGGGTCACGAAGTCGTCGTCTGATCCTCTCGGACGTTCGAACGCCGGTTCCACGCACGCGGAGCTCGCCAGTGGAACCTCATCGCGAGCAGGCGCAGCACGAAAGCGGTGAGGACCGCGAGCCCGCTGGTGAACGGGCCCACCAGGTCGTAGCGGATGCACAGGGCGATCATGGTGGCGCCGACGATCGCAGGCACCGCGTACAGGTCGCGGTCCCAACGCAGCAGTGACGGAGTCTCGTTGGCCAGCACGTCCCGCAGCACACCGCCACCGACGGCGGACCCGAGACCGAGGGCGACCGAGGAGGTCAGGCCGAGCCCGTAGTCGTACGCCTTCACCGTGCCGGTGACGCAGAACAGGCCGAGGCCGGCCGCGTCGAAGACGTTCACCCCGAGCTGGATCCGCTCCACCTGCGGGTGGAGGAAGAAGACGAGCAGGGCGGCGAGGAACGGAGTGAGGAAGTACCCCAGGTCCGTGAAGGCGGCCGGGGGCACCGCCCCGATGACGAGGTCCCGGAAGACCCCTCCGCCCAGCGCGGTGACCTCGGCGAGCACGGCGATGCCGAACACGTCGAAGTTCTTGCGGACGGCCAGCAGCGCGCCGGAGATGGCGAACACGAAGATGCCGACGAGGTCGAGCGTGTGCTGGACGGAGGGGCTGAACAGTTGCTGAAGCACCCCACATTGTTACTCGGGGAACCTCCCGGGCGATCTACAGAGCGGGCTTGCCCGTCGTGTAGAGCCAGGTCTGGAACAGGTCGTCGAGCTGCTGGCCGCTGATCTTCTCGGCGAGCTCGATGAACTCGGCGGTGCTCGCGTTGCCGTAGCGGTGCAGCTTCGTCCAGGTCGGCAGCAGCTTGAAGAACGCGGTGTCGCCGATGCGTTCGCGGAGCATCTGGAGGGTCATCGCGCCGCGCTGGTAGACGGCGGAGGCGAACATCGTGTCGCGCTGCGGGTCCGCCACGACGGTCTGCCAGAAGGCGCTGTCGGCGGGGCGGGCGTTGTAGCCGGCCAGGAACGAGTCGTGCGCGGAGCGGGTGCCCTGATGTTCGGCCCACAGCCACTGGGCGTAGGTCGCGAAGCCCTCGTTGAGCCAGATGTCCTTCCAGTGCGCGACCGACACGGAGTCGCCGAACCACTGGTGGGCCAGCTCGTGCACGATCGTCGTCTCGCTGCGCACGGCGGAGTAGGCGGGCTTGCTCTGCACCTCCAGCGAGAACCCCGCCTCCGGCATGTCGTCGACGATCGCGCCGGTCTCCTCGAAGGGATACGGCCCGAAGACCTGCGACCAGTAGTCGGTGGCGGCGGCCGTCACGGCGTACACGTCGACGCTGTTGCTGTTGGCGAGGACCGGGTCGATGGCGACGTAGATCGGCGTTCCGCCGGGGGTGGTTCCCGTCTTCACGTCGAACTTGCCGATGGTGGCGGTGGCGAGGTAGGTCGCCATGGGCTTCGACTCCCGCCAGTGGGTGTACGTCGAGTCGCCCTTGTCGTACGTCGAGACGAGCCGGCCGTTGGAGACTCCGGTGAGGCCCTTGGGGGCCTTGATGCGGATGTCGTAGGTGGCCTTGTCGGACGGGTGGTCGCTGGAGGGGAACCAGGTAGAGGCCGCGTTGGGTTCGCAGGCGACGAAGACGCCGTCGGTCGTCTTCATCCAGCCGTAGTCGGAGCCGAACACGATGGGGCCGTTGAGGGGTTCGGGCACACCGCCGTAGGTGACGGTGACCGTGAAGTCCCTGCCCTTGCGGAGGAAGTCCCGCGGGGTGATGCGCAGTTCGTCACCGGTGCGGGTGAACTGGGCCGGTCTTCCGTTCACTTGGACCTTGGTGACCTCCAGCTTCTGGAGATCCAGGTCGAAGGAGGAGAGGTTCTGGGTGGCGCGGGCGGTGAGGGTGGTACGGCCGTCGAGGCGGTCGGTGTCGGGGTTGTAGGCCACGTCGAGGGCGTAGTGGCGGGCGTCGAAGCCGCCGTTGCCCAGCTGGGGGAAGTAGGTGTCACCGATGCCGTCGGCGCCGGGGGTGGGGGCGGAGGAGGCGGCTATGACAAGAAAAGAGGCCGCCGCGGTCGCGAGGGCCCCTAAACGTGCCGAACGGGAGAGTGCCATGAGTCGTCCCTTCGGGTGCGTTTCCGATCAGTCGGACACGCTCGACTCTGCCCTCGCTCCGTACGTCATGTACATGACTTTACCAACTTGTCATACGCGACGCGGTAGTTGACCGCTGCGACCGACGCGTTTTTTCGACATCTTTGCCAGAGATTTCACCATCCAAAACGGTAACCTCAATTCTTCCTCAACGCTCTCTTTATTGATTGACCTGCCTCTGTCAACGTCCCTAGGCTCGGCCGCGCTTGAGGTTTTCGGAAGAACTCACAGGGGGAATTCATGCGCAACGGAACCAAGCTCGCCACACTTATTCTGGCCGGTACTCTGCCCGTCATCGCCGGTGCGGCGCCCGCCTCCGCGATCGTCACGCCGAAGAGATCCTGCCCGGTCACCTACGGGGTCCTCATCACCTCCCACTCGCACTATCGGCTGCCGGCCAAGGGCCAGTACTACAAGGACGGCCCGGGCGGAACCATGTCGGTCCACGTGACCAAGTCCTCCACCATCTCCTACAGCCTCTCCACCTCGCTGGAGGTGAGCGCGAGCTACCTGTTCGCCTCGGCCAAGGCCAGCGTGGGCGGGTCGATCACCAAGTCCGTGGCGGTCACCACCGGGCACACGTACACGCACAACATCAGCGCCCACAAGTTCGGCAACATGCAGTACGGCTCCAACGGCTTCAAGCTCGGCTGGGAGTCGAACAGGACCAACCCGAACTGCTCCACCACGGTGCTGAAAAAGGGGACGGCGAAGTTTCCGGTGACCTCCGTCGGCTGGTACTACTGGGAAACCAAGTCGTGAATTAGGGACACCCGGCAATAACCCGGCAGGACATGGGAATGCCCCGGCAACCGTTTTTCGGTCGCCGGGGCATTCCCATGGTCGAATTCCTTTTACTTCTCCCCGTCGGTCTCCGGCTCGGCGGCTTCCGCGACCGGCTCGGCGGCCTCCTCGGAAAGCGTGGCCGCCACCGCAGCCGACGTCTCCGCCGACTCCTGCAGCGCCGTCTCACCGAGCAGCTTCTCCGCCTCCTTCGCGACCGTCAGCAGGACCGTGTCCTGCGGAGCCTGGTCCGCGAAGTTCTCCGGGTGGTGACAGGCGACCTGCTGGCCGGGCTTCAGCTCCAGGAGCGGCGGCTCGGTCGTCGTGCAGATCTGCGTCGCCTTCCAGCACCGGGTGTGGAAACGGCAACCGCTCGGCGGCGAGATCGGCGAGGGCACATCACCCTGGAGCAGGATGCGGTCGCTCTTCGCGTTCTTCCGCCGCGGGTCCGGGATCGGCACCGCCGACATCAGCGCCTTGGTGTACGGGTGCATCGGCGCCTTGTACAGCAGCTCACGGTCGGCCAGCTCGACGATCTTGCCGAGGTACATGACCGCGATCCGGTCCGAGACGTGCCGGACGACCGAGAGGTCGTGCGCGATGATCACGTACGTCAGGCCGAGCTCCTGCTGAAGGTCGTCCAGCAGGTTCACCACCTGCGCCTGGATCGACACGTCCAGCGCGGACACCGGCTCGTCCGCCACGACCAGCTTCGGGTTGAGCGCGAGCGCGCGGGCGATGCCGATGCGCTGGCGCTGACCGCCGGAGAACTCGTGCGGATAGCGGTTGTAGTGCTCGGGGTTGAGCCCGACCACCTCCAGCAGCCGCTGTACTTCCTTCTTGATCCCGCCCTCGGGGTCGACGCCCTGGAGCTTGAAGGGAGCCCCGACGATCGTGCCGATGGTGTGACGCGGGTTCAGCGACGAGTACGGGTCCTGGAAGATCATCTGCATGTCGCGGCGCAGCGGACGCATGCCGCTCACGCCGAGGTGCGTGATGTCCTTGCCCTGGAACTCGACCTTGCCGCCGGTCGGCTCCAGCAGCCGGGTGATCAGCCGGCCCATCGTCGACTTGCCGCAGCCCGACTCGCCCACGACACCCAGCGTCTCGCCGGCCTTGACCTCGAAGTCGAGGCCGTCGACCGCGTGCACGGCGCCGACCTGCCGCTGGAGCAGGCCCTTGCGGATGGGGAAGTGCTTCTGAAGTCCGGTGACCTTCAGCAGGACCTCGCCGGGGGCGGCGTCCTTGGTGAGGGTCGCGCCCTGCTTCTTGGGCTCTTCGGCCTGCGCGGGAACCGTCACCGCTTTCTCGTCGTCACTCACAGTTTCGGCGCAATCTCTTCGGTCCAGATACGCTCCCGCTGCTCCTTGCCCAGGTGGCAGGCGGCCCAGTGCCGGGTGCCGACCTCTGCCAGCTCGGGGCGGACGGTGCGGGTGACGTTGTCCTTCGGTACGTCGGCGTAGGGGCACCGCGGGTTGAAGGCACAGCCGGAGGGGATGTTGATCAGCGAGGGCGGGGAGCCCTTGACCGGGATCAGCCGCTCCTGCTGCTCACGGTCCAGACGGGGCATCGAGCCCAACAGGCCCCAGGTGTACGGGTGTCGGGGCTCGTAGAACACGTCCTCGGCCGGACCGCGCTCGACACAACGGCCGCCGTACATCACCAGGATGTCGTCGGCCAGTTCGGCGACGACGCCCAGGTCGTGGGTGATGACGATGACCGCGGAGCCGAACTCCTTCTGCAGGTCCCGGATGAGGTCGAGGATCTGCGCCTGGACGGTCACGTCCAGGGCGGTCGTCGGCTCGTCCGCGATCAGCAGCTCGGGGTTGTTGACCAGCGACATCGCGATCATCGCGCGCTGGCGCATACCGCCGGAGAACTCGTGCGGGTAACTGTCCACGCGCTTGTCCGGCTGCGGGATGCCCACCCGGTCGAGCATCTCGACCGCGCGGCGCTTGGCGGTCTTCTTGTCGACGTTGTGGTGGATCCGGTACGCCTCCACGATCTGCGCGCCGATCGTGTAGTACGGGTGCAGCGCCGACAGCGGGTCCTGGAAGATCATCGCCATCTGGCGACCGCGCAGCTTGCGCACGTGGTCGGGGTCGGCGGACAGCAGCTCGGTGCCGTCCAGCCAGATCTCGCCGGAGATCTGCGCCTTGCGCTTGCCGTACTGGCCGGCGGTGTGCAGGCCCATGATGCCGAGCGAGGTCACCGACTTGCCGGAGCCGGACTCGCCCACGATGCCGAGGGTCTTGCCCTTCTCCAGCGAGAAGCTGAGCCCGTCGACGGACTTGACCAGGCCGTCGTCCGTCGGGAAGTGCACCTTCAGGTCGCGCACTTCCAGGAAGGCGGTGGGCGCGGGAGAGGCGTCCGTGGGTTCGCCCACGGCGGCCCCGCTCTTGCTGAGTTCCGTCATGAGAGCCTCACTCGGGGGTCGATCACGGCGTACAGGATGTCCACCACGAGGTTGGCGAGAAGCACCGCGAGAGAAGTGATCAGGGTGACACCCAGGATGATGGGCAGGTCCTGGTTCTTGATGGCGGTGAGTACCGCCTGGCCGAGGCCCGGCAGGCTGAACGTCGTCTCGGTCAGGATGGCGCCGCCGATGAGAGCACCGAGGTCCATACCGAGCATGGTCAGGATCGGCGTCATCGTGGAGCGCATTGCGTGCTTGCCGATGACGACCTGTTCCTTCAGGCCCTTCGCGCGTGCCGTGCGGATGTAGTCCTCACCGAGGATCTCCAGCATGGTGGCGCGGGTGATGCGGGCGTACATGGCGGCGTAGAGGAAGGCGAGCGTGATCCAGGGCAGGATCATGCCGCCGAGCCAGCCGGAGAAGCTCTGGTCCAGGGGCACGTACTGGCCGTTGATCCATTTCAGCCCGTAACTGAAGATCGCCAGTGAGAGCAGGCCCGTGAAGTAGATGGGGAGGGACACACCGCCGAGCGCGACGATCATGGCCGTACGGTCCCAGATGGTGCCCCGCTTGAGCGCGGAGAGCACACCCGCCGCGACACCGAAGACCAGCCACAGCACGGCGGCACCGAGCGCGAGACCCAGGGTCACCGGGAAGCGGTCGGTGAGCACCGGCCATACGGACTGCTCGCTACGGAAGGAGTAGCCGAAGCACGGCGCGGCACAGTGGGTGACGTCGCCGCCGGCCGAGTAGGTGCGGCCTACGAAGATGCCCTTGAAGAAGTGCCAGACCTGGATGAAGATCGGGTCGCTCAGACCCAGCTTCTCCCGTACCGCCGCGACGGCGTGCGGGTCGGCCTGCTTGCCCACGAAACTCGTGGCGATGTCCACGCCCGCCCACTTGGGGACGAGGAAGAAGATGCTGAAGACCACCAGGATGATGACGACCAGCATCACTGCGGCGGCGAACAGCCGCCTGATGAGGTAAGCGAGCACAGCTAACGGCCCGCTGCGGGACCGGGGGCCACCGGAGGTCTTCCGGTGGCCCACGGTCCCGCCGCGCCGGCCTTCACCTGCCTTTCGTGCCGTTCGGCGGGTGTGCCGGGATTACTTCGTGGACTTCAGACCGATGTTGACGAAGTCGTAGTAGCCGCTGTACCCGTTCGTCGTGTAGACGTTGGCGATACGCGAGGAGCGCCAGTTCAGGAGTCGCTCGAAGGTGAAGGGCAGGTAGTACGCGCCCTCGCTGACCTTGTGGTTGATCTCCGTGGCGATCTGGGTCTTCTTCGACTCGTCCAGCGTGGTGTTGTACTGGTCGAACAGCCCGTCGATCGTCTTGTCCTTGATCAGGCCGAAGTTGTTGTTACCGCTCTGCAGGATGTAACGGCTGTCCCACAGCGGGGCGCCGTAGCCCTGAACGGTCGGGAAGTCCGCGCCCCAGCCCATGATGATGATGCCGAGCTTCTTCTTCGCGACGTTCGAGGGGGAGCCGATGATGCCGGAGCTCTGCGAACCGTCGTACTGGTAGATGTCGGCCTGGATGCCGACCTTCTTCAGCGCAGCCTGCAGGGACGTGGCCGTGGCCACCTCCTGCTGCTTGTTGTTGCGGACGGCGATGGTGGTCTTGAAACCGTTCGGCTGACCGCAGGCCTTCAGCGCCTTCTTGGCCAGGTCGTCGTTGCCGGTCTTGTTGGCACCGGAGATCCCGTACGGGTCGTACTTCTGGCCCTCGCCACCGGCGATGGCAGGCGGGAGCATGTTGGTGCCGATGTCGCCACCGGCGATCGGGCCACCGCGCGCGGTCTGCAGCGACACGTGGTCGGCCGCGTAGATGACCGCCTTGCGGCACTCGATGTTGTCGAACGGCTTGACGCTCTGCGGGAAGACCGCGTAACGGATGAAGCCGGAGATCGGGTTGTCCAGGTTGGCCTTGTGCTCCTTCAGGGCGATGGTGCGGCCCTGCGGACCCAGACCCGTCTGGCCGGCGTCGATGTCATAGTCGCCGTTGATCAGACGCTGGTCCATGTCGGCCTGGTTCGAGGAGATGGTCAGCGAGATCTTGTCCGGGTACGCCTTGCGCACCGGGTCGGACGACGCCTTCCAGTTGGTGTTGCGCACCAGCACCAGCTTCTTGCCCGGGCTGTACGACTCGAACTTGTACGGGCCGGACGAGAAGGGGTGCAGCGTGTACTTCGCCTTGGTGTCCTTGTCCTGGCGGACCGGGGACGCCGTCACCATGGCGAGGACCGACTTGAAGTCCGAGTTCGGCTTCGGCAGGTTGAAGACGATCGTCTTGGCGTCGGGCGTGGAGATCGCCTTCAGGCCGAGCTTGTCCTTCGAGGTGTCCTTGTAGGGACCCTTGTAGGTGTTGTTCGGGTCGAGCATCTGCTGGAGGTAGATCGGACCGCCGGACAGCACGTCCTGCGCCCAGACCCGCTCGATGCCGTACTTGATGTCCTGGGAGGTGATGGCCTTGCCGTCCTCCCAGGTGATCCCGTCCCGCAGGTGGAAGGTGTAGGTCTTGCCGTCGGCCGAGACCTGCCCCATGTCGGTGGAGAGGTCGGGCGTGAGCTCGGCGCCCGCGGCACCCGGCTCGGTCTTGTAGGTGAGCAGCTGACGGCTGTAGTACCGCGAGAAGTCCCACATGAAGCCGTAGTAACCGCGCGTGGTGTCCCAGAAGTCGGCGTCCTGGGCGGAGACGAACTTCAGCTCGCCGCCCTTCTTGACCAGCGAGGCCTGGGCGACCTTGTTGTTCGCCGCGTCGAAGCCGGCGGCGCCGGTCTTCGAACCGCCGTCGTCGCTGCTGTTGCCGCCGCCGCACGCTGCCAAGGCCAGCATGCCGGCGACCGCGGCAGCAGCGGCAAACGCCTGCCTACGCCGCCCTGAGGTGCGTTGGGTAGTCACGATCTCGGATCCTCCGGATTTGATGAGAGACCCCGTGTAGATGGCACGGGAGGCTTTGGGTAACGCGGTTCAGCGGGAGCCCTTCGGGTCCAGCGCGTCCCGCACGCCGTCGCCGAGGAGGTTGAAGGCCAGAACGGTGATGAAGATCGCCACACCGGGGACGACCATGTACATGGGGTCCGAGTCGTAGTAGTCGATCGCGGTGGAGAGCATCTGTCCCCAGGAGGACGTGGGCGGCTTGACGCCCACACCCAGGAAGCTCAGTGCGGCCTCGGTGAGGATGTTGGTGGGGATCATCATCGTCGTGTACACGATGATCGGCGCGACCAGGTTGGGCAGCAGTTCCTTGAACAGGATGTAGAACCGCCCGGCGCCCAGCGATCGGGCGGCCTCGACGTACTCGCGCTCACGCATCGAGAGGGTCTGTCCGCGCACCACGCGTCCGATGTACGGCCAGCCGAAGAAGCCGATGACCAGGATCATCACGAACACACGCACGTTGGACCCGCTCAGGCCCAGCATCTCGTTCGGCATCACGGAGACCAGCGCGATGATGAAGAGCAGCTGCGGGAAGGCCAGCAGACCGTCCATGACGCGGCTGATCGCGGAGTCGACCCAGCCGCCGAAGAAGCCGGCCAGGATGCCGAGGACGGTGCCGAGGACGACGGCGACGATCGCGGACAGGAAGCCGACGAGGAGCGAGATCCTGGAGCCGTAGAGGATCCGCGCGAAGATGTCGCGGCCGTTGACGGGCTCGACGCCCAGCAGGTGGTCGCCGCTGATGCCGCCCAGCGACCCCTTGGGGGTGCCGAACAGCGGGTCGATCAGGCTCTCGTGGAAGGTGTCCGGATCCTGCCCGATCAGGCTGGCGATCATCGGGGCGAAAACCGCGACCAGAATGAGGACGAGCACGACAATCCCGCCCGTGAGGGCCAGTTTGTCGCGCTTGAGGCGCTCCCAGGCGATCCGGCCCAGGGAACGTCCCTGCACGGCCTTGTCACCGGCGTTTGCGATCGCCGCTTCCTCGGCCGCACTCGGGGCCGCTTCCGCGGTCGGCTCGTGCAATGGTGCCGTCATCTGGCAGGGACCCCTCTCAACCGGCGGTAGCCGGCCCACACTTGCCGCTGTGGCGGCATGATCAGTCCGTCGTACATCGGGGCGAACGGCCCCTGGTGCGGGAGTCTTCAACGCTTTGGTGATCTGCTGCCAGACTTGGCGGTGAATGGATGCGTAAACGTGATGCGGGCTGGAGGGTTCCGTTATACGGACAACGGGTAACGCCTCCCGGACGCGGGGCAGTTTGGACAGAACACCGATTCGGAGCTTTTTAGGCCACCGGACCGCGATCTACGCGCGAAGAAATGTGTCGTCGACGTAAATTCTGCGGAGAAGCGGGGAAGAGGACTCGCCGGGTCAGTATCCACCACGGGCGGGCGGGTAGCCGTACCCACCCGCCTGGGCGGGCGCCGCGTGGGCCTCACGGTCGTAGAACGGGCGGGAGTTCGCCCGCAGCCACAGCGCCACCGGGTCGTAGTCGTCGGACATCGCCACGGTCGACACCGGCAGCCCGTCCGGGACCGCGCCGATGGACTGCTGCATCATCGCGCGCACCGAGTCAACGGCGGGCGGACTGGTGTCGTACACATCCAGACCGATCGCGAGATACGGCGCCCCGAGCGCGGGCTGCACCCAGGCGCGGCGGAGGGTGCGGACCGCCGGGGTACGGTGGGCGTTCTGCGTGAGCAGGCCGTAGAACTGCGGGACCTCGATCGCCGGCTCCGTCAGGCGCAGCGGTCCGGCGGGCTGGCGCTCCAGGCCGGTGGCGATCCGGCGCAGGTCCAGCCAGGGGATGCCGACGCCGCCGCCGGGGGCGTGCGGGTTGAGCCAGAGGCCGAAGTGGTCGGGGTAGAGGGTGCGGGCCACGTCCAGGCCGTCGACCACCTCGTAGGAGCGGTTCCAGCCGCTGGCCGAGAGCTCCTGGGCGGAGGTGACGCAGGGGGCGTAGCCGTAGCCCTCGACGTACATGTTTCCGTACTGGGCGTCCGGGGAGCCGGACTGGCCGTGCCACAGGAGCATCCAGATCTGGCCGGAGTGAGGGGTCGCGAGGGCGCGCAGGAGCGCCTCGTAGGCGTCGTAGCGCCCGGGCGTCACCTGGCGCAGCATGTGCTCGACCTGGCCGGTCGCGGTGCCGCTGGCGCTCACGTGTACCGCCCCTTCTGGTAGTTGCCCTGCGTTCGGAAACAGCTTAAGCGCCTAGGAGCTCGGGACTTGGTGTCCATCGGCGAGTGCGGGTCCGTTGTGGCTGGGCGCGCAGTTCCCCGCGCCCCTGGGTTGGCTGCCCCTGGCGGAGTTTCTAGTGACCCTGTGTATAGAAGGGGCGCACCGTCTGGCGCATCCAGTCCGCCACCGGGTCCTGGGTCACGTCGAGGAGGACCAGGTTTACCGGCCATTTGACCTCGGTCCTGGTCAGGGCGCGGGACAGGGCGTCCATCGGGACCGCCCTCAAGTCGCCCTCCCAGTTGGTCAGTTCGACGCCGACGAACATCACCGGGTCGGCGGTCTCGATCGCGGCCAGACAGCGGCGGGCCGTGCCGACCACGCCGGTGGCGGCGAACTCCGTGGCGGCCGCGGCCAGGAAGTCGACCGGGTCGTCCTGCCAGTCGGGTTCGAAGAGACGGACCCGGCCACCGCTGGTGGGGCCGTCGAGGGCGGTACGGCCGATGCGGCACAGCTCGGCCACGGCGGCGGGCGGGAGGGGGATGCCGACCACCCCGTCCGGGTTCACCGCGATGCCCACCTGCGGGGGCAGTCCGCGGGCGAACTCCACCGCGGGCGCGATCGTGAACGACAGATGCGAGCCGACGACCTGGCGGAACTGCTCCTCAGAGCTGAAGACCGGGACGAAGGCCTGCCCGCCGATGTCCAGCGTGGGCAGGTCCAGGGCACCGCTCTGCGGGCCGCCGCCGCTGGGCAGCGGGATCCAGACGAAGCTGCGGGCCAGCACCTCGATGATCCGGCCGCCGGCCGAGGGCAGGCCGAGGGAGACCGAGAGCACCTCCTCCAGCTCGTTGCCGGGCCATCCGCCGTGCGGATGCGGGTGGGGGTACGCCTGACCGGGGAAGTCCGCCGGGAAGTCCATCTACCTACCGCCTGCTGGTGAAACCGCCTGCTGTAAACGTGCTGTGGCAGAAAAGGCTAGCGGCTCAGTCCGCGAAGTCGATCCGGCGCAGCACGTCCGCCGCGTCCCGGTCCAGGAGGACCGCCGAGCCCACGCCGTGCGGCAGGTCGCCGCGCTCCACGGCGCGCAACAGATGGGCGGCGGCCCGGCGGTGGCGCAGGAACGCGTACCGCGAGACTCCCCGGCCGCGCTCGCGCTGGCCGTCGAGCGCGGTGTCCGGGCTGACGTCGAGGAACACCAGGA
>NZ_JAWOAI010000223.1:0-15375 GCF_033194735.1 Streptomyces sp. W16 | reverse complement strand
CGAGGACCCCGTCCGGGCCACTCTCGCCCTCGTCGCCCGTGACGCCCTGGACCTCGCGACCTCCCCGCCGCTCACCCGCGTCCGCGACTGCGCGGGCCCGACCTGCGGCGCCCTGTTCCTCGACACCTCACGCCCCGGGAACCGCCGTTGGTGTTCCATGGGCACCTGCGGAAACCGGGCCAAGAAGGAGACCCTGCGCGGCAGGACTGCCTGATCAGCGCGCCAGAGAGAACTTGTTCACCTCTCCGCAACCGCCTTTGGGATCCACATACTTAAAGTGTGGATCCCCATCTCCAAGACCTGATCCCGATCCCCCGAACACAGCCCCTCGCACTCCCGGAACGGATCACGCATGCGCCTCCCACCCCACCCGCACACTTCATGACACGCCACGGCGTTCGCCGGATCGTGCCCCTGCTGGTGGGCTGGGAGGAACTCCCCAAGTCCGTCTCCGTGCACGGCGCCCCGTACGAGGAACGGCTGCGTGAACCCGTACCGGCGGTCCTCCTGGAGTGCGACGGCGGCTGGTTGTTGCTCGACACGGGGTTCAACACGGCGCTGATCCGGGACCCGGCCCTGCGCCGCCGCTTCTACGGCTCCCCCAACTACCGGCCGATCCTCCCGGGTCCGGGCGAGCCCCTGGAGGAGGCCCTCGACGCGGCCGGTATCGCGATGGACGCGATCCACGCGGTGGCGGTCAGTCATCTGCACGCCGATCACGCGGGCGGGCTCAAGCACTTCGCGGGCCGGGTGCCGGTGCACGTACAGCGCGAGGAGCTGACCTACGGTCTGTCCGGGCAGCCCGAGGTCGAGCGCCACTCCATCTTCCGCGTCGACTTCGACGACCCGCGCATCGACTGGCGACAGGACGAGGGCGACACCGAGATCGCCCCGGGCGTGACGGCCGTGCTGACGGCCGGGCACACCCCCGGACACCAGAGTTTCGTCGTCGACCTCGCGGACGGCGGCGGTTTCGTGTTCGCCTTCGACGCCGCCGACCTCACCGAGAACATCGAGCACGAGCGTCCGATCGGCGCCTCGATCGGTGTCGCCCCGGAGAGCACGGTGGAGCCCATCCGCCGTCTCAAGCGCATCGCCGCAGAACGTGGCTACGAACTCGTACCAGGTCATGACCCCGTGGTCTGGCCGGAGTTGATCCGCCGCAGGGGCGTACCGGGCGCGTAGCCGGTGCCGGCCGGATCTCGCCCCCGACCCGGTTCACACGCCTTTAACACCCGGGACACGAGAGGGACCCTGTGGCCCGTGAACATGTTTTTGGATCCAATCTTGACACTTTGAGATCCATTATCCGAGGATCGGTGCCCAAGGAGGCCCACATGCCGGACCAGTCAGCTGGATCGTCCTCACCCGGCTCCACCCCGTCGACGGCGTCGCGCCGCACCATGCTCCGGGGTGCGGGGCTCCTCGGTGTGGGCGTCGGCTTCGGGCTTCCCGCCCTGCTCAGCGCCTGCGGTGCGGCGGCCGACGACGCCAAGGGAAGCAGCAAGGGCGGCACGCTGACCCTCGCCATCGACGCGACCAGCGCGGTCAACGACCCGTCGTTCTACACCTCGTTGGGCGACTGGATGGCCGTCGACTGCATCTGCCGGGGCCTGACGTTCATCTCCTTCGAGACCAACGAGCCCACGCCGGACCTGGCCAAGAGCTGGACGATCTCCGACGACCAGCTCACCTACACCTTCGCCCTGCGCGAGGGCGTCAAGTTCCATGACGGCACGACGCTTACCTCGGCGGACGTACTGGCCAGCCTGGGACGGCAGTTCGACGAGAAGGACCCGACACTGCCCAAGGGCGCCACCCGCCCGCTGTCCGACCTCGGCGCGAACGTCGCCTCGCTGACCGCTCCGGACGACCTGACCGTCAAGATGGTTCTGAAGAAGCCGGACCGGACCACCCTCGGGCAGCTGTCCGACATCGGTGGCCGCATCATCTCCAAGGCCGCGCTGAAGAAGTACGGCGCGGACATCGGCAAGCACCTCGTCGGCACCGGCCCGTTCGCCTTCTCCGCCGCCACCTCCGGCCAGTCCATCACCCTCACGGCCTTCGACGGCTTCCGCCTCGGCAGACCGCCCGTCGACCGGCTGGTGCTGCGCCAGGTCCAGGACCCGTCGACGATCGTCAGTTCGCTGCTCAGCGGCGACATCTCGGCCACCCAGTTCACCCCGTACTCCGCCGCCGCGCAGCTGCGCAAGGACGACTCGGTGACGGTCTACAAGACGCCGTACAACGCCAACGCGATCCTGATGATCGACGCCCGCCGCGTCCCCGAGCTCAAGGTCCGCCAGGCCATCAACCTCGCGATCGACCGCAAGGCCATCCTCGACCAGGCCTTCTACGGCGTCGGCGCGCTGCCCGGGGGCTACGCGATCCCACCCGCGCAGAGCGGCTACGACACCAGCCTCGCCGACCTCAGCACCCAGGATGTGGCCAAGGCGAAGAAGCTCGTCGCCGAGGCCGGTGCCGGTGGCCGGCGTATCCGGCTGATGGCGGCCAGCGACTCCTGGCACCCGAAGGCCGCGCAGATCGTCGCCCAGAACCTCACCGACGTCGGCTTCAAGGTGGTCACCACCTCCGTCGACCCGGCCACCTACTTCACTCGGCTGCTCGACGGCAAGGACGACTACCACGACCTGATGATCTGGGAGCGCAACACCTACGTCCCGGACGCCAACGACATGGTCGGCGCCATGGCCAGCCCGACCGGTCTCTACGGCGCGACGATCACCGGCATGGACACGCTCAAGGACGCCGCCTCGCTCCAGTCGGAGCTGGACACGGCCAAGAACCTGCCCCTCGGTGCGCAGCGCACGGCTGCCTACACGAAGATCCAACGCCGTTGGGCCGAGGACTACATGGTCCTGTCGATGCTGGCCTGCTTCGCCAACCTCGTGGTCAGCGGCTCGCACGTGAAGCACATGAACACCGCCGCACTGGCCAACCACCGCTGTTACATGGAGAAAGCCAGTGTCTGACACGACGGCCGCTCCGGCGCCCGTGGCGACCGCACGGCCTCCGACGCCCCCCGCCTCCTCGGCCGGGCGGACCGTCCTCGCCGGGTGGCGCGGGCGCCGGCTGGCGCGGTCCTGGCCGGCCGTGCTGTCCTGGCTGGTGCTGATCGCGCTGGTCCTGGTGGCGCTCGTAGGACCGCTGTTCATCCAGGCGGACCCGCTGCGTCAGACCTCCTCGGCGCTGCTGCCCATGGGATCGTCCGGCCATCTCTTCGGCACGGACGACCTCGGCCGCGACGAACTGGCCCGACTCGTGCACGGCGCCCGCCCGTTGCTGCTGGTGGCGTTCGCCGCTACGGCGCTTGCGGCCGTCGTGGGCACCGGGGTCGGGCTCGTCGCCGGGTACGCCGGCGGTGTCGTGGAGCAGGTCCTGATGCGGATCGTGGATCTGGCGCTCGCGTTCCCGTCGATCCTGCTCGTCATACTCCTCGTGGCAGCCGCGGGACCGGGCACTGTCAGTCTGGTCTTCGGCATCGGCGTGTCCCTCGCGCCCGGTCTGGCCCGCCTCGCCCGCGCCCTGACCGCCCGCGAGGCGGCGCGCGACTACGTGGTCGCCTGCAAGCTGGGCGGCACCCGCACCCCGCGCATCCTGGCCCGCGAACTCCTCCCGAACATCGCCGGACCGATGCTCGCCCAGGTCGTCATGACGCTGTCGATCGCGGCGGGCTTCGCCGCCGGCCTGTCCTACCTCGGCCTCGGCATCCAACCCCCGCAGCCCGACTGGGGCTACATGGTCCAGGCGGGCCAGGAGTTCCTCTATACGGCACCGCGATTGGTCGTCCTGCCGGCGACGTTCACGCTGCTGTTCGTCGTCGCCTGCAACTTCGTGGGCGACGACCTGCGCGACGCGCTCGACGTACGGGGGCCCGCGTGACCACCGCACTGCTTCCCCTCCGCAGGCCCAAGTGGGCAGCGGGACCGCTCCTGTTGGTCCTACGGCGGCTCGCGGTCATCCCTGTCGTCCTGTTCGCCCTGGCCAGCCTGGTGTTCCTCGCGATGCGCCTGCTGCCCGGCTCACCGGCGACCTCGCTCGCGGCCGGTGGCAACAACCTCTCAGCGTCCGAACTGGCCGCGAACGAAGAGCGCGTCAACAAAGCCCTCGGCCTCGACCGACCGCTGCTCGTCCAATACGGCAGCTTCCTCAACGACTTGGTGCACCTGCGGCTCGGCACCTCCTTCTACGGCTCCAACAGCGTCCTGGGGCTGCTCGGCGACGCGCTCCCCGCCACCATCGAGCTGACGCTCGCGGCGATGACCATCGCGGTCCTGCTCGGTGTCGTCACCGGTGTCATCGCCGCGCTGCGCAAAGGGAGTTGGGTCGACCACTCGACCCGGGCCGTGGCCACGGTGAGTTTCTCGCTGCCCTGGTTCGCCCTCGGGGTGCTCGGGATCGTCGTGTTCGGCGTGTGGCTGCGCTGGCTCCCGGTCCTCGGCCGACTGCCCAGCTCGCTCGACTACAACCCGACCACCAACTTCGTCCTCCTCGACGCGATCCTGCAGAACCGCCCCGAGCTGGTGTGGCCCTGGATCCAGCATCTGATCCTCCCGGCCGTCACACTGGCGCTGTCGATGGCCGGGTTCATCACCCGCATCGTGCGTGCCTCGGTGCTGGAGGTCCTCGACGACGACTTCGTCAGAACCGCGCGGATGAAGGGCCTGAGCGAGAGCGTGGTGATCCGCCACCACGTGCTGCGCAACTCCTGGCTGCCCATCGTGACGGTCCTGGGGCTCCAGTTCGGGTCCCTGCTGGGCGGTTCGGTGATCACCGAGACGGTCTTCTCGTACGCCGGTGTCGGCCGCCTGCTCGTGCAGGGCGTCCTGCAACGCGACTACCCCGTCGTGCAGGGCGCCGCCCTCGCCATCGCTCTCCTCTTCACCCTGGTCAACCACGCGGTGGACCTGCTCTACACGGTCCTCGACCCGCGGCTACGGAAAGGATGACCCGCATGGACATCGTGCTGGTCCACGGTGCCGGCGGACGGCCGACGACCTGGTCGGAGGTCCAGCCCCTGCTGGCCGCCCGCGGCCACCGGCTGTTCACCGTCACCAACCCGATGACCTCTCTGGAGGACGATGTCGCCAACACGGCGGCCGTGTTGGCGGAGACGACCGGCCCGGTGCTGCTCGCCGGGCACTCCTACGGCGGCGCGGTCATCAGCAACGTCGGACGCGATCCGCGGGTCAAAGGGCTTGTCTACATAGCCGCGTTCGGGCCGGACGAGGGCGAGACGGTCAACGAGATCGTCGAGCGGTACGAGGAGGCCGAGATCTCCAAGTACATGCAGCGCGGCCCGAACGGTGAGTGGAAGTCCGAGACGAGCGAGGCGTTCTGGGCGGAGATAGGCCCCGATCTCTCGCCGGAGCAGCGTGCCGTGGTGGAGGCGGAGGGACGCAAGGCGGAGAACCTCATCTTCACGCAGCCGACCGGCGCACCGGCCTGGCGCTCCCTGCCCAGTTGGTACCTGGTCGCCGACGACGACCGCACACTCCGTCCCGAGATCCAGAACGACATGTCGGCCCGCATGAAGGCGACCGTCGAGCACGTGCCGGGCAGCCACTACACCACCCTGGTGTGGCCGGAGCGTGTCGCCGACCTGATCCACACGGCGGCCGTAGCCGTGGGCGACGGCTCATGACGTCCGCGCCCGTGCTCGAAGTCCGGGATCTGCGCGTCCAGTTCGACGTTCCGGCGGGCCGACTGCCCGCCGTGGACGGTGTGGACCTGACTCTCCGCCAGGGCGAAGTCCTCGCGCTGGTCGGCGAGTCGGGGTCGGGGAAGTCCGCCCTGTCGATGAGCCTGGTCGGCCTGAACCGTGGCCCGCGCACCCACATCAGCGGGGAGGCGGTCTTCAAGGGGCGTGACCTCGTCGCCGCGTCGGAGCGGGAGTTGCGCGGGGTGCGCGGCAAGGACATCGCGGTCGTCTTCCAGGACGCGCTGGCCGCCCTCAACCCGCTGCACCGGGCGGGCGCCCAGGTCTCCGAGATGATCCGCGCCCACCGTGATGTGACACGGGGTCAGGCGACGGCGCGGGCCGTGGAGTTGCTCGGCGAGGTCGGCATCGCGGGCCCGGACCGCACGGCACGCGCCTATCCCCACCAGCTCTCCGGGGGCATGCGCCAACGCGTGATGATCGCCATGGGGCTGGCCAACGACCCCGCCGTACTCATCGCCGACGAACCCACCACCGCCCTCGACGTCACGATCCAGGCGCAGGTCCTCGCCGTCCTCAAGCGCGTCCAGCAGGACCACGGCACCTCCGTCCTGCTGATCACCCATGACCTGGGTGTCGTGGCCGAGGTCGCGGACCGGGTGGCGGTGATGTACGCGGGCCGGATCGTGGAGCAGGGACTGCGCGAGGAGGTGCTGTTCCACCCACAACACCCTTACACGATGGGGTTGTTGGGTTCCGTGCCGCCGATCGACGGTCCTGTCGTACGACGGCTGCCGACCATCGCGGGCAGCCCGCTGACCGGGGTCGACCGGCCGTCCGGCTGTGCGTTCGCGCCTCGGTGCCCCTTCGTCCACGACGCGTGTGCCGAGCGACCCGTGCTGCGGCAGCGGCACGGCGACGACGGGCACCTCGACGCTTGCGTACTGCCCTCACCCGCCCGTGCCACGGCCCGCTCCCAGGGAGGCCTCGCATGACTGCCGCGCTGATCCAGGCCCACGAGCTGCGTGTCGAGTACCCGGGCCGGGCCGGCGGGCGGGTCAGGGCGCTGCGGGACGTCGACCTCGACATCCTCCAGGGCGAGACCCTCGGGCTGGTCGGCGAGTCGGGCTGCGGCAAGTCCACGCTCGGCAGGGCCCTGTTGCGGGTGATCGAACCCGCCTCGGGCCGCATCGAGTTCGACGGCACCGACCTCACCCGGCTGCGCGGACGCCAACTGCGGCGTACCCGGGCCGAGTTGCAGATGGTGTTCCAGGACCCCTTCGGTTCGCTGAATCCGCGCCGCCGGATCGCCGACATCGTCGCCGAACCCCTTCTCCGAGCACGCGGCGCCACCCGTGCCGAGGCGTCGAAGGCGGTGGCCGAGCTGCTCGACCTCGTCGGGCTCGGCGCGGAGGCCGGGGGGCGCAGGCCGCACGAGTTCTCCGGCGGACAGCGCCAACGCATCGGCATCGCACGGGCGTTGGCCTCGTCACCGCAGTTCGTGGTGGCCGACGAGGCGGTCTCGGCGCTGGACGTGTCGATCCAGGCC
Source organism: Streptomyces sp. W16 (assembly GCF_033194735.1). NCBI lineage: Bacteria > Bacillati > Actinomycetota > Actinomycetes > Kitasatosporales > Streptomycetaceae > Streptomyces > Streptomyces sp. W16. The sequence continues at coordinate 8,146 of NZ_JAWOAI010000223.1, read as the reverse complement.
CAGGTGCTGAACCTGCTGTCCGACCTGGTGCGCGACCGGGGCCTGACGATGCTGTTCATCTCGCACGACCTGGGCGTCGTCCGGCACATCGCCGACCGGATCGCGGTCATGTACCTCGGCCAGATCATCGAGATCGCCTCCCGCGACGCCTTCTTCGCCGCCCCTGCACACCCCTACAGCCGGGCGCTGTTGTCGTCGGTTCCCGTGCTGCGGCCCGGGGAGAAACGTGAACAGGAGGTGCTGGAGGGCGAGTTGCCCGATCCGGCGAACCCACCCGAGGGCTGTCTGTTCCGCACCCGGTGCCCGATCGCCACGGAGCGGTGCCGCACCAGTGCGCCCGAGCTGCGCGCGATCGTGCCGGGCCGCAGTGTGCGCTGCCATCTTCCCCTGGTCCCCAGCGAGCCGCGAGTAGCGGGTAAGGACGAACCGCATTGATCATCGACGCGTACAACACCACTCAGGACGTCCGCGGCCGTTCCGACTACCTCACCGGCGCCCGCAAGGGCCAGGCCCCGCCACCGTACAAACCCTTCGAACGGCGGCGCATCCTCGACCGGATGGACGCGGCCGGGGTGGACATGGCGATGGTGTGCTCGCTCGCGCAGCGCATCGAGAACGACTTCATCGCCTCGCTGGTGGCCACGTACCCGGACCGGTTCTTCGGCTTCGGGCAGGTGATGCCGCAGGCCGACGACGCGCTCGACGAGATCGACCGGATGGCCGACGCGGGTCTGGTGGGGCTGAAACTGCACCCGAGTCTGCACGGCTATCACGTCGCCGACCACGGCCTCCTCGACCCGGTCTTCGAGGCGTGCGCACGGCGGGGACTGCTCGTCCTCATCAACGCTCTCGACGACGCCTTCTGCGCACCGCTCGCCATCGAGGAGATCGCCCGGGACCACCCCGAAGTCCCCACGATCATCGCCCACATGGGGGCGGTGTGGAACGTGCCGGAGGCGATCATCGTGGCCGAGCGGCAGCCGCACGTGTACCTGGAGACCTCGGCGACGCTGATGAGCGACGTGAAGCGCGCCTACGCGCGGCTCGGGCCGGAGAAGATCCTCATGGGGAGTGAGTGGCCCGGTTCCGACTTCGACCTGGAGCGCATGAAGATCGCCAAGGCGGTCGAGGACGAGAAGGACCGGGCGCTGGTCGAAGGCGGCAACATGGCCCGGCTGTTGGGGCTGACGGTATGAGCGCCACGAACGTGCGGCCCGTGGCCGTACCGCCGTCGATGGACGAGGACGACGTCGAACTCCTCGCCACCGCACAGCACTTGCTGGCGCGGGTGTGGCAGTCGGGCCGTCACGAGGTCGCGACGGCGCTGCGCACGGCGGACGGCCGGGTCCACACCGGGGTCCACGTGGAGGGTTCCTGCCGGCGCAGTTCGATCTGCGCCGAGGGGGTGGCCATGGGCACTGCCCGGGGCGCCCTGCCCGCCGGTGCGGAGTTGAGCATCACTTCGGTGGTGTCGGTGCAGATCAAGCCGGCGGGCTGGTTCCGGATCATCGCCCCGTGCGGGGTGTGCCGCGAGCTGATCAGCGACTACTGCCCGGACGCCACCGTGTGGGTCACCACGGTCGACGGGGACAAGCCCGTCCCGCTGCGTGCCCTGGACCTGCTGCCCGAGAAGAGCCGACGCCGATGGTGAGCGCCATCGGTCCCGAGGAGAGGAGAGCCATGTCGTCCGTCTTCGTCACCGGTCCGTCCGGACGGACCATCCCCACCGGGCTCGATGTCCCCGAACTCGCCGCCCAGTTGGGCGGGTCCGGAACGCCGGTGCTGTGGGAGGAGCTGACCTGGCCGGAGGCCGAGTCCACGGCTGCCGCCCAGGACGCCGTCATCATCCCCGTCGGCGCCACCGAGCAGCACGGCCCCCACCTCCCCCTCGCCGTGGACACCCGGATCTGCGAAGCGGTCGCCCTCGGCGTCTCCGCCCTGACCGGCGTGCCCGTCGTACCGCCGCTGAGCTTCGGTGTGTCCGCGTCGCACGGCGACTTCGCGGGGACGGTGGCGCTGCGGCCGGAGACGATGATCGCCGTCGTCGAGGACGTCATCGACTCGCTGTACGCCTCGGGAGTACGGCAGTTCGTGCTGCTCAACGGGCACATCTGGAACAACGGCGCGCTCGACGTCTCGGCCGAGAAGCTGAGGGTCCGTCACCGGGACGCGCGCGTGCGGGCGTTGGGGTACGTGACGATGTACCCGGGGCCCGAGGTGGACGGACACGTCACCTACGGGCGGGCGTTGATGCACGCCAACTTCTTCGAGACGTCCGTGATGCTGCACCTCGCACCCGAGTTGGTGCGGATGGAGCGGGCCACCTCCCATGTCGACGTCGACTCGTTCTGGGACTACCGCATGGACCAGGTCAGTGAGACCGGGGTCTGGGGCCGGGACGTGGCCGACGCGAACCCCAAGCACGGCGAGGCGGAGTTCGACCGCTGCGTCCTGACCACAGCACGGGCGGTGTCCACGGCGGTCCGCGAGCCGTGGCCCGACCCCACTCACCGTCCCGGACGCCAGGCGTGAAGGAGAACACCGTGGACCCCAGCATCGTGATCCCCCGGCTGCCGGACTGCGAGCCCATGCTCATCGGCGGCGAGTGGACCACCGGTACCGCGACGGAGCGGATAGCGGTGGTCGATCCCGCCACCCGGGAGCAGCTCACCACGGTCGCTCAGGCGGGCCCGGCCGAGGTGTCGGCGGCGGTCGAGGCCGCCAACACGGCACACCGGGACCGCCGTTGGCGCGGACTGCCGCCCCGGCAGCGCCGTGACATCCTGCTGCGCCTCGCCGACCTGGTGGAGCGTGACGCCGAGCAACTCGCGGTGCTGGACACCCTGGACAACGGCAAGGCCGTCGAACGCGCCCGCGGCGATGTGGAGTTGGGGCTGCAGGCCATCCGCCACTTCGCGGGTACCCCGACCCGGCTGTCGGGCACCGTGCACGCGGCCGGCCCCGACCGGCATGTGTACAGCGTCCGGGAACCGGTGGGCGTGGTCGCCGCCGTGCTGCCGTGGAACTTCCCCTTCATGATCGCCGCCTGGAAACTCGCCCCCGCCCTGGCCGCCGGTTGCACGGTCGTCGTCAAACCGGCCGAGCAGACCCCGCTCACCGCACTGCGGCTGGCCGCGCTCTGTCTGGAGGCGGGCGTGCCCGAGGGCGTCGTCAACGTCCTGACCGGTGACGGTCGTACGGGTGCGGAACTGGTCGCCCATCCCGGCGTCGCCAAGGTGTCCTTCACCGGGTCCACGGAGGTCGGGCGGCACATCATGGCCGCGGCGGCACCGTCGTTGAAGCGGCTCACGCTCGAACTGGGCGGCAAGTCCCCCAACATCGTCTTCGCCGACGCGGATCTCGACGCCGCCGCACCGAACGCCGTGCGCGCGGTGTTCGGGCACTCCGGGCAGATGTGCACGGCGGGCAGCAGGCTGCTGGTGGAGCGGACGATCGTCAAGGAGTTCCTGGACCGGCTGGTGCCGGCCGTGGAGGCGCTGCGGATCGGCCCGGGACTCGCGGGCGGCATCAACATCGGTCCGCTGGTGTCGCAGGAGCAGTACGACCGCGTCACCGGTTACGTCGAGCTCGGGCGCTCCGAGGGCGCCGAAGTGGCCGTGAGCGGTGAACTCCCGGACGTCCCGGGGTGGTTCGTGCCGCCGACGGTGTTCACGGACGTCACGCCCGACATGCGGATCGCCCGGGAGGAGATCTTCGGCCCGGTCGCCACGATCCTGCCCTTCGACAGCGAGGAGGAGGCGATCACGCTGGCCAACGACAGCGAGTACGGGCTCGCCGCCGGTGTGTGGACCGGCAGCCTGGCCCGCGCCCATCGCACGGCCGCCGCGCTGGAGGCCGGGACCGTGTGGGTCAACACGTACAACGAGTTCGACCCCGCCGTGGCCTTCGGCGGGATGAAGCAGTCAGGCCTCGGCAGGGACCTCGGCGACGCCGCCGTCGACGGGTTCACCGAGCTCAAGAGCGTGACGATCGCCCTGTGAGCGCGCCCGTGACGGCCGGTACGGCCGCTTCGCCCCCGAATCCCCCGCCCCCTCGCACCCTGAACGTCGCGGCCGAACGCGCCCGCACCCCTGGCTCGTTCACCGGTCACCACTTCAACTCGGCCGGTGCGGCCCTGCTCGCCAACGGCACCGTCGAGGCGGTCATCGACCACCTCCGCGCGGAGAGCCTGTCGGGTGGCTACGAGGCCGCGAAGCACGCGGCTCCCGCCCTGGACGCCGTCTACGCGCGTACCGCCGAACTCCTCGGCGCCCGGCTGGAGGAGGTCGCCCTCGTCGAGAGCGCGACGGCCGGCTGGCAGCGGGCCGTGTCGGCGCTGCGACTGCGCCCCGGGGACCGGGTGTTGGCGGCCCGTTCCAGTTACGTCAGCAGCGCGCTGCACCTCCTGTCGGTCGAACGCGACCACGGTGTGCAGGTCGAGCTGCTGCCCAACGGCCCTGACGGGGCGGTGGACTTGGAGGCCCTGGAAGCGGCGCTGCGGGCGGGGCCCGCGGCTCTGGTGACGGCCGCCCATGTGCCGACCTCCTCGGGTCTGGTCGAACCCGCCGCCGCGATCGGCGCGTTGGCCGGTGCCCACGGTGTGCCGTTCCTGCTGGACGCGACACAGTCGCTCGGCCAGTTGCCGGTGGACATGGGCGTCATCGGCTGCGATCTGCTCATCGGCACCGGCCGCAAGTTTCTGCGCGGCCCACGCGGCACCGGGCTGCTCGCGGTCCGGCGTCCGCTCCTGGACCGGCTCGCCCCCGAGGCACCCGATGTCCGGGGCGCCCGGTGGACCGCCGAGCGCAGCTGGGAACTGGTGCCGGACGCCAAGCGCTTCGAACTGTGGGAGGCCGCGCACGCGTTGCGCCTCGGACTCGGCGCCGCACTGACCGACCTCAGCACACTCGGCGTCGACACCGTCGCCCGGCACCTGGCCGCCCTCGCCGCCTCGCTCCGGGAACGCCTCTCCGCGCTGCCGGGCGTCCACGTCACCGATCCGCCGGCCGCGGGCGGCGCCATCGTCACCTTCGTGATCGACGGGCTGGACGCCTCCGACGTACAGCGTCAACTCACCTACCGCCGCGTCCATTTGATCGCGGTACCGGCGGGACACGGCCGCTGGGACATGGACCACCGGGGCCTCACCAAAGTGGTCCGGGCCTCGGTCCACGTCTACAACGACGAGGACGATCTGGACGCCCTGGTGGAGGCGGTACGCGAGATCGTGTGCCTGCACGGGCGGGGTACGGGTCGGCAGGACGCGAACGTGGAGACGCGGGCCGGGATCGAGCCCGCGACGCCCGCGCCGTCACACATCACACCCACGGCCTCCAAGCCCACCCCGCGCGCCACGCGCCCCGACTCCCGTCGCCACGACGCGATCGTGGTCGGTCTCGGCGTCCACGGCAGTGCCACCCTGCGTCACCTCGCCGCACGCGGACTCGACGTCCTGGGGCTCGAACAGTACGGCCTGGGCCACGACTTGGGCTCCTCCCACGGGGCGACCCGGATGATCCGCCGCGCCTACCCCCACCCCGACTGGGACGCCCTGGTCGACACCGCCTACCAGGCGTGGACGGAGCTGGAGGGCACCTCGAAGGCCCAACTGCTCGACATCACGGGCGGGTTGTACGCGGCGCCGCGGGACCGCCCCGACCCGCTGCGCGGCCCGGGCTGCCGACAGGTCGACGGCGAGGAAGCGGCACGGATCTTCCCGGGAGTGCGGCTGCCCACCGGCTTCACGGCCGTACACGACCCGCGCGCCGGCATCATCGACGCACAGGAGACACTGCGCGCCCAACTGACCCTCGCCGAACGCTCGGGCGCGCACATCCACGACCACGCCCCTGTCCTCGGCTGGGAACCGGACGGCGACGAGGTCGTGGTCCGCACCGGCAAGGCCGTCCTACGCACCCGGCGCCTGGTGCTGTGCACCGGCCCCTGGATCGCCGCCCAAGTTCCCTCCCTGGCCGCGCATCTGACGGTCACTCGCATCGTCAACGCCTATTTCGCCGCCGACCCCACCGGCCCGCTCGGCCGGTCCGGCCTGGGCAGCTTCTCCGTCGATCTGCCGCAGGGTCTGCTCTACGGGTTCCCCGCGACCGACGGCCGCGGCCTCAAGGCAGGGCTGGACAGCGGTCCGCCCTGGGACCCGCAGGCGCCCCGCCCCGAGGCGACCGGCGACGAACTCGCCCTGCTGGCCGAGGCGGTGGCCCAAGTGCTGCCCGGCGCCGGGCCGGTGACCGAGAGCCTGACCTGCCTCTACACGATGACCGCCGACCGGCGCTTCATCGTCGGCGAAGTGCCGGGCGTACCGCAGGTACTGGTGGCGTCGGCCTGCTCCGGCCACGGGTTCAAGTTCGGACCGGCGATCGGCGAGGCGCTGGCCGACCTCGTGTGCGGAATCGCCCGCCCGGACCTGGACTTCCTCTCCCCGGCCCGGCTGTTTCCCGGCGGCACCCCGTGACGGCCCGCCGCTCAGCCGTGGAACACCGTCTGGGACCGACGCTCGTACCAGGCCGTCAGATGCTCGCCGGAACTGATGACGTGCTCGCGCATCAACGCGTCGGCACGGTCGGCGTCATGCGCGGCCAACGCCTCGATCACGGCCTCGTGTTCACGGATGTTCAGCTGCCGGTGGCGTTCGTCGCCGGCGAGGGCGAGCGAGGAGACGTTGCGCGGGAAGCTCTCGTTGATCCGGTCGATCATCCGGGTCAGCCAAGGGTTGTCGGCCGCTTCGCAGATCACCGTGTGGAAACAGTCGTTGGCGGCAGTGGTGGTGGGGCTGCCGGCACCCCGCCCCTCTCCGACGGCCCGTGCCGCCGCCTCGCACAGGACGGCGTTGTGCTCGCGCAGCGCGGCGAGCCCGCGTTCCGTGATGCGGGAGGCGGCGCGCCGGGCGGCCATGCCCTCCAGCTCGGCGCGCACCTCGTACGCCTGGCGCACCTCCCAGGGCGCGGGCACCCGGACCACCGCACCTCGGTTCGGCTGCATCTCGATCAGTCCGCCGTTCTGGAGCTGACGCAGCGCCTCGCGCACCGGTGTGCGGCTGACCCCGAACTCGGTGGCCAGCGCCGCCTGGCGCAGCGGTTTGCCGATCGCCAGCTCGCCGTTCATGATCCGCGCGCGGATACGGGCCGCGATGTCGTCGACGAGGGGCTCGTCGTCAGTCTGGGGGGTCATGGGAGTCGGTCAAACCCTTCTCGGGGGCGGTCGGGGGGTGCGCGGTGGTGGAGCAGTTTCCCACGCGGCCCGGGGCGTCCACAGCCTCACACTTTTGGATCCACTTCCATGATATCCGCATCCAATAGGAGAGCCGCATGATTCCCGACTTCGCCAAGGCGATCGACGTGTCCGTTCCCATCCACCCCGGCATGCTCCACTGGGGCCGACGCCCCGAGGTGGAGATAGTCGAGTCCCGCACCGCGGGCGATCCCTCCAATGTGAGCCGCTGGCGCATCGGGGCCCACACCGGCACCCACATCGACGCTCCGGCCCACTTCATCGACGGCGGAAAGACGGTCGACCGGCTCGACCTGTCCGCCCTCAACGGCATCGCCCGCGTCCTCGATCTGACCCACGTCAAGGAGCAGATCACCGCCGCCGATCTCGACGCGGCGGGTCTCGGCACCGAGGAACGCGTGCTGCTGCGCACCAGCAATTCGGAAGGCGTACTGCGCAGCCCGTGGAAGGCCCGGCAGTGGGTCGGACTGGCCCCGGACGGCGCGGAACGGCTCATCGAGGCCGGCGTGCGCACCGCCGGCATCGACTACCTGAGCATCGAGGCGGTCGCCTACACCACCCACTGGGAGACCCACCAACTCCTGTGCGCGGCCGAGGTGTTGATCCTGGAAGTGGTCGATCTGCTGCACACCCCGGCCGGGGTCTACGACATGATCTCCCTCCCCCTGCCCCTGCAGGGCGCCGAGGCCGCCCCCTCCCGCACCGTGCTCTTCCCGAGGGACGAGGCATGACAGCCGCCTCCCCGCTGATCCTCGCCGCACCGCATCCGGCGGCACTGACGGCTGCCAGGCGTGCGGCCGAGCGGGGCGGCAACGCCGTGGAGGCGGCGCTGGCGGCAGCCGCCGCTCTCACCGTGGTCTACCCCCACCAGTGTTCCCTGGGCGGCGACTTGATCGCCCTC
>NZ_JAWOAI010000222.1:0-15490 GCF_033194735.1 Streptomyces sp. W16 | reverse complement strand
CGCGGAGGGAAGGGGTGACACGCCCCGGAGCGGCGCTCCGACGGCACCCGGGCGGACCGGGGGCGGTGATGTGCCGCAGCCGCTTCCCACGGATGTTCCCCAGCAGGATCAACCGCAGAACGCGCCCCGAGCCGCGCAGGTCGCCTGCTGCGAGGATCCCGCGCCGGAGCCCGAGCCCTCCCCGGGCGGCGACGTGGTGCAGCCGCTGGTCACGGTCGTGGCGGATGTCGTGGACACCATCACCAGTCTGGTCCCGGTCCTGCACTGATCGCGGGGCCGCCCTGCCGGGGCGGCCCCGCACCCACTCATCCTTCGGTTCTTGTCGACTCGCGGTCGATTCCTGTTCGGATCGTTGACACGAGTCAGCGGCGGTCATAGTTTTCCCGCCGCGCCAGTGGTTCCCAACGGGTCGTCAAGTCGGGCTGACGCACAGTGCGTTCAGATTCCGAACACGGACAGATGCCGAACACGGTCCGGGGCACCGAGGCGCACCTGCGGTCCACGACGGCGTGCCCGCACACCGAAGGAGTGACGGCTCATGACCGACACCGTGTCCCGGCGATCCGCCCTGCGCCTGCTGGGCGGCGCGATCGCGGTCGCCACCGCGGCCACCACCGGACTCGTCTCCCCGTCGCACGCGTACGCCCAGGCCAGACCCGAGGCGGGGGCCGGACCCCGCCTCGAAGGACTCCTGGCCAGGCTCACCCTCGACGAGAAGATCTCCCTCCTGCACGGCGCCACCGACCCGAACTCGCTCGGCCAGGCCGGATACATCCCCGGCGTCCCCCGCCTGAAGATCCCGCCGCTCCGGCTCACCGACGGACCGGCCGGCGTCCGCGTCACCGCACACGCCACCGCCCTCCCCGCACCCGTCCTGCTCGCCTCGGCCTTCGACCCCGAACTCGCCCGCCGCTACGGCCGGGTCGTCGGCCGCGAGGGCCGCGCCCTCGGCCAGGACGTCCTGCTGTCCCCGATGGTCAACCTCATCCGCACCCCGTACGCGGGCCGCAACTTCGAGACCTTCAGCGAGGACCCGCTCCTCGCCGGCGACCTGGTCGCCGCCGAGATCGAGGGCATCCAGGGCGAGGGACTCATCGCGACCGTCAAGCACTTCGCGATGAACAACCAGGAGAAGGACCGCAACACCATCGACGTGCGGGTCGACGAGCAGACCATGCACGAGGTCGAACTGCGCGGCTTCGAAGCGGCGACCGCCGTCGGCACCGGCGCGGTCATGGGCGCGTACAACAAGGTCAACGGCACCTTCGCCTGCGAGAACAAGACCCTCCTCACCGACATCCTGCGCGGGCAATGGGGCTTCGACGGCTGGGTGATGACCGACTGGTTCGCCGCCCACAGCACCGTCGCCGCGATCACGGCCGGCCTCGACATGGAGATGCCCGACGGGACGTACTTCGGTACGCCGCTCAAGACGGCCGTGCAGAACGGCAGCGTGCCCGAGCGGTATGTCGACCGCGCGGTGCGCCGGATCCTCGGTGTCATGGACCGGTTCGGGCTCCTCGACGGCAGTGCGCCGCCGCGCCCCGCCCGCGACGCGAAGGCTGGCGCGGCCGTCGCCCTGGAGGTGGCCAAGGCGGGCGCCACCCTCCTCCGCAACGAACACCGCACCCTCCCGCTGACCGGCGGTTCCATCGCGGTGATCGGCCCCACCGGCGCCCTGCCCTTCGTCAGTGGCGGCGGCAGCGCGCACGTCGTGCCGGACCACGCGGACAGCCCCCTCGACGCGATCAAGGCACGGGCCGGGTCCGGCGCCCGGGTGACGTACACGCTCGGCGAGGACCTGTTCGGCAGAGCGATCCCCGCGTCCGCGCTCACTCCCGCCTTCGACAGCGAGGGCCAGACGGTGGCCGCCGGAAAGACCTGGGAGTACGACGGCTCGCTCACCGTGGCCGAGACCGACGAGTGGACCTTCGTACTCCACTTCTCCTCAGCACCCACCGCCCGCCCCAAAGTCCTCCTGGACGGCGAGGAGTTGTTCCCGCTCGCGGCCGGATACGGCGAGTACTTCTCCGGCGGCCTGGTCTCGGCCGACCCCGACGGCCTCGGCGTACGCCGAAAGACCCTCACCCTCACCAAGGGCGCCCACACCCTGAAGATCACCGCCGAGGGCGGCGACGCCGGACTGCTGTTCCGGCTGCGGCGCATCACCGGCGCGACCCGAGCGCAGGACGTCGCCGCCGCCGTCACCGCGGCCCGCGCCGCCCGCAGTGTCGTCCTGTTCGCCTACGAGGACGCCACCGAGGGCCTCGACCGCACCACCCTCGGACTCCCGGGCAACCAGGCCGAGTTGATCGGTGCGGTCACGGCCGCGAACCCGCGCACCACCGTTGTCCTCAACACCTCGTCCTCTACGTCGATGCCGTGGCTGGCCCGCACCGGCGCGGTCCTCCAGATGTACTACCCGGGCCAGGAGGGTGCCGCCGCCACGGCCGCCGTACTGTTCGGGGACTGCGACCCCGGTGGCCGGCTCACCCAGTCCTTCCCGGTCGACGACGCCCACCACCCGGTCGCCGGGGACCCGCTCCGCTACCCCGGCGTGAACGGCACCGAGGAGTACTCCGAGGGCATCCACGTCGGCTACCGCTGGTACGACGCGGAGGGCGTCCGGCCCCTCTACCCCTTCGGGTACGGCCTGTCGTACACCTCCTTCTCCTACGAGGACGCGTCGGCACGGTGGAACGGGCACGGGCTGGACGTGACGTTCACGGTCCGCAACACCGGGCGGCGGGAGGGTGTCGCGGTGCCCCAGGTCTACGTCGGGCGCTCCCCGGACCTCCAACTCGACCAGGCCGTACGGGTGTTGGGCGGGTATCGGCGCCTCGTGCTGCGGCCGGGGGAGCGGCGGCGGGTCACTGTGCATGTCGATGCGCGGACGTTGTCGTCATGGGACGTGAAGCGGCACGCGTGGGTGCTGGGGACCGGCCGGCGGTCCGTGTGGGTCGGGGCTTCGGCGGGGGATCTGCGGGTGCGGGCGAGTGCGGACGTGAAGCGGTAGACGAGGTGAGGCGGTATCTCGTCATCGGCCTTGCCGGGTGTGGTGGGTGGGGTCGGTGACGGGGTGATGGGTGGTCGTGTCACCCTGGCCTGACGGCGGCGGCTCGATCGTCGCTTCCATGGCCGGTGGTCGCCGTCGTCGGCAGGGATTCAAGAAGCGCAGCCTTCCACCGTTGTAGGGGCCGAGGTCCGATCCGCGAGGTAAGGTAAGGCTTACTTTACTTCGCGGATTTGGTTGAGGGGTGCCCTCGCTACTCCCCTGTGCGGGGCGATGGAGGCTCATATGGCAGACAACGCAAGCTCCCCGGCGCCCGCGCTGACGCTCGCCCGGGTGCGGCTCGGTGCCGGTGGGCCGTTGGTCCGGGTGCGGGTGGCGGACGGAAGGATCACGCACGTCGTTCCGGAGGCGGACGCGGTTGCCGGTGGTGAGCGTGTTCTCGATCTGGGCGGGCGGCGGCTGCTGCCCGGCCTGTGGGACGCCCACGTCCACCTCGCGGAATGGGCGAGCGCTCGGCACCGGCTGGACCTGGCCGGGACCACGTCCGCGCGGGCGGTGACCGAGCTCGTCCGGGAGCGCGCCGGGGCGGTCGACGGCACGGTGCTCTACGGCTACGGGTTCCGCGACGGCCTGTGGCCCGACGCCCCGCACAAAGCACTGCTCGACGCGGTGCTGCCCGACCGGCCGGTCGCCCTGGTCAGCGCCGATCTCCATGCCGCGTGGTTCAACTCCGCCTGCCTCGCTCTCGTCGGCCGGGGTGACCACCCCACCGGCCTGATCCGGGAACACGAGGCTCACGAAGCCCTCGCCGCCCTCCCCGCGACCCCGGACGAGGTGCTCGACGGCTGGATCGAGGAGGCCTGCCGGGCCGCCGCCGCGCGCGGAGTCACCGGTGTCATCGACTTCCAGTTCGGCGACACGGTCGGGGACTGGGAACGGCGCTCGGCTCAATTCCCGCCCGCCGTACGGGTGTCGGCCGCGGTGTATCCGAGTTACCTGGACGCCGCGATCAAGCGCGGGCTGCGCACGGGGGACGAGGTCGGCGCGGACGGCAGCCTGGTGCGGGTGGGGCCGCTGAAGCTCTTCACGGACGGCTCGCTCAACACCCGTACCGCCCTGTGCCGCGACCCCTACCCGGGACTTGAGGGCACGGACGGCGCCCACGGCATCGAGGAGACGGCACCCGACGAGCTCGTACGGCTCATGCGGCACGCCGCCGCGCACGGCATCGAACCCGCCGTGCACGCCATCGGCGACCACGCCAACACCGTTGCCCTGGACGCCTTCGAGACGGTGCACTGCCGCGGCCGGATCGAGCACGCGCAGTTGCTGAGCCCTCAAGACGTGCCGCGATTCGCCCGGTTGGGGGTCACGGCGGGGGTGCAGCCCCGGCATGCGACGGACGACCGCGACGTGGCGGACCGGCACTGGGCCGGACGTACCGGACGCGCCTTCCCCTACGGCGACCTGCTCGCCGCCGGGGCCCGGCTGGAGTTCGGTTCGGACGCCCCGGTCTCGCCGCTCGACCCCTGGCTCGCCATCGCGTCCGCCGTCAGCCGCACCGACGACGAACGCCCCGCCTGGCATCCGGAGCAACGTCTGTCCGTTCCGGACGCGTTGGTCGCCGCGGCCCGCGGACGCCGGCTCATCAGGGTCGGGGACCCGGCCGACCTGGTGGTCGTCGACGTGGACCCGCTGGACGTCGACCCGGACACCCTGCGCGCGATGCCGGTGCACGCCACGATGACGAACGGCCGCTGGACCCATGGCCCCTACTGAGGCGGTCCGGTGTCCTGAGTTCCCCACGACGTCCGACGACCGGTGAGAGGCCGACGCGCATGCCGTCATCCGACATGATCCCGTACGACATGCCCGGCGCCGCCGCGCTGCCCCCGGACCGCACCGGCTGGTCCGTCGACCCGCGCCGTGCCGCCCTGGTGGTCCTGAACGTCCAGAACCACTTCCTGCACGTGCTGCGCGAGTCCTCCGCACCCGTCGGTCAACTCCTCGGCGGAGTAGGCCTGTTGGCGGAATCGGCGCGGGCCGCCGGCATCCCCGTGCTGTACACCCTAAAGACCGCCGAGCGTGAACCGGACGGGCGCGAGACCAGCTTCGGTCACCCGCGGCTGCCCGGTGGCGAGGACTCCCGGGACATCGTGGACGCGATCCGGCCGCAGGTCGGCGACAGCGTGCTGGTCGCCAAGCGGTTCAGCGCCTTCGCCGGCACCCGACTGCGGCGCAGGCTCGCGGAGTTGGGGCGCGACCAGCCGGTGATCGTCGGCGTGTTCGCGCGTACGCAGGTACTGCTGACCGCCGCCGACGCGTGGATGCAGGACATGGAGCCGTTCGTCGTCGCGGACGCGGTGGCCGACCGGGCGCACGAGGATCACCGGATGGCCGTGGACTGGATCGCGGCGACCTGCGGGGCGGTGCGGACCGTGCGGGGCGTCGCGGACGTGTTCGGTGAGCCGGTGTCCCAACGCCGTTGAACGCGCGGAAATTTGACGCCTTCCATGCGCAGAGAGACCCCGGGCCCGGAAGGGACCGTACCTTCCGGGCCCGGGGAGTCGGGGGATGCCGTCAGACGGGCAACTTCGTCGCCTGTACCGAGCGGTGGATTTCCTCCGCCCGGACCGCGACCGTCGACAGCAGGGTGCTGGTCAGCCCGTGGGTGTGCTCGGTGCCGCCCTGGAGGTAGAGGCCGGCGGTCACCTCCGGGACGGTCTCGACCCGGTGATCGCGGCCCACGCGGATCTCGTCGCCGTCGTCCCTGAGGCAGAGTTTGGCCGCCTCGCCGAGCAGTGAACTCAGGTCGCGGGGCCGGTAGCCGGTGGCGAGCACCAGCACATCGGCGGACAGCACCTGCTTCTCGCCGGTGGGCAGGAACTCCACGGCGACATCGAGACCGCCGTCCGTTCCGGGGTCCACGGCGCGGACCCGTGAGACGTTCAGGAAGCGCAGCCGCTCCCGTCCGGCCACCTTCTCCCGGTACGCGGTGGCGTACAGGACCTCGATCAACTCCATGTCGACCACGGAGTAGTTGGTGGACCGGTGGTAGTCGAGCAGCGACTGCTTGACCTCGGAGGGCGCCGAGAAGTAGACGTCGACCGCCTCCGGGTCGAAGATGCGGTTCGCGAACGGGCTGTCGTCGGCCGGGGTGTAGCCGTACTTGGCGAACACCGAGCACACCTCGGCGTCCGGGAAGGTGCGGTGCAGATAGTCCACCGCCTCGGCGGCGCTCTGGCCCGCGCCGAGCACCACGGCCCGCCGCACCGGCTGCCCCGCGTCGGCCAGTTCGGTCGCGCGGGGGATCAACTCGCTGTTGTGCCAGAGGCGTTCGCCCAGTTCCAGACCCGGCGGCACGTGCGGCTCAAGACCCATGGCCACGCTGATGTTGCGGGCCCGGCGGGTCATGGTCGCACCGTTCCCGGAGGGGTCCCGGCTGGTGACGTCGTAGAAGGCCACCTCGCCGTCGTCGCCGCGCACCGGGTCGACGGAGACGACCTCGCTGCCGTAGGAGACGAGGTGGGAGACCCGCTCGGCCGCCCACTCGAAGTACTCGTGGAACTCCACGCGCAGCGGGAAGAGGGTCTTCTGGTTCAGGAAGTCGATCAGTCTGCCTTGCTCGCGCAGGAAGCAGAGGAAGCTGTAGTCGCTGGTCGGATTCCGCAGTGTGACCAGGTCTTTGAGGAACGACACCTGCATCGTGGCGTCGTCGATCAGCATGCCCCGGTGCCAGCCGAAGCGCGGCTGGCGTTCCAGGAACAGGGCGTTGAGACGGCTGTCTGCCGGAAGGCTCTTGTTGTGCTCCTCAACCGCTATGGACAGAGCGAGATTTGACGGACCGAATCCGATTCCGAGTATGTCGTGGACCACTTCGGAATCCATGAGCGGTGACTTCACCGTGGCATCGCCTCCCTCAGGCAGCCCAATGCTAGATAAGGTAAGGCTTACCTTGCAATGAGTCGTTGAAGGGAAGGACCGTCATGCGGGTCGTCATGCTCGGCTATCAGACCTGGGGTCACCGCACGCTGCAGGCGTTGCTGGACTCCGACCACGAGGTCGTGTCCGTCGTCACCCACCCGAAAAGTGAGCATGCCTACGAGAAGATCTGGGACGACAGCGTCGCCGAACTCGCCGAGAAGAACGACGTCCCCGTCCTGCTGCGAAACCGCCCCGACGACGCCGAACTCCTCGACGCCGTACGGGAGGCGCGGCCGGACATCATCGTCGCCAACAACTGGCGGACCTGGCTGCCGCCGGAGCTGTTCGACCTCCCGCCGCACGGCACCCTCAACGTCCACGACTCGCTGCTGCCGTCGTACGCCGGGTTCTCCCCGATCATCTGGGCGCTCCTGAACGACGAGCCGCGCGTCGGTGTCACCGCGCACCGCATGAACGGCGAACTCGACGCCGGGGACATCCTGATCCAGCGCTCGGTGCCGGTCGGGCCCACCGACACCGCGACCGACCTGTTCCACCGGACCGTCGACCTCATCGCGCCCATCGTGCGCGAGTCGCTCGACCTGATCGCCTCCGGCCGCGACGCCGGCCAGTGGGTACCGCAGGACCGCAGCCGCGCCAGCTTCTTCCACAAGAGGTCGGCGGAGGACAGCCGTATCGACTGGAGCTGGCCCGCGGAACGCCTGGAGCGTCTCGTGCGGGCCCAGTCGGACCCGTACCCGAACGCCTACGCCTTCCATCGCGGCGAGCGGCTCAGGATCGTCTCGGCCGCCGTCTCGGAGGGGCGCTACGGCGGCACCCCGGGCCGGATCTTCATCCGTGAGGGCGACGGCGTGGTCATAGTGGCGGGTCCCGAGGCCCATACCGGGCGCGGCCGTGGGCTGTTGGTGCGCCGGGTGCGCACGGACGACGGCACCGAGTACGCGGCCGGTGACTACTTCCGCACCATGGGCGGGTACTTGACGTCCCGGCCCTGAGTGGCTGAGTGGCTGAGCCCACGCCGGTCGGCGTGTCGGGCCGGGCGGGGTAGGGGTTCTGAAAAAGTGTGTCACTTTCGCGAGAGGTGACACACTTTTTTGAACCCGGTCCCCGGCGGAGCCCTCACCGGGTCGTGACGGTGTCCTCGGACTCGGACCTGTCGGCCAGGGAGGCGCCGTCATGGTGGTGCCGCCCCAGCGGGATCACCAGCGGTGTGCCGCTGACCGGGTCGGGGGTGATCCGGCAGCGCAGGTCGAAGACGTCCTCGACGGTGGCCTCGGTGACGACGTCGGCGGGCGCGCCCTCGGCGACGATCCGGCCGGCCTTCATGGCGATGACGTGATTGGCGTACCGGCAGGCCTGGTTGAGGTCGTGCAGGACCATCACCACCGTGCGGCCCTCGCGCCGGTTGAGGTCCGTGATCAGGTCGAGTACGTCGATCTGGTGGGCGAGGTCGAGATAGGTCGTCGGCTCGTCCAGGAGCAGCACGGGGGTGCCCTGGGCGACCGCCATGGCTATCCACGCGCGCTGCCGCTGGCCGCCGGAGAGTTCGTCGACCGGACGCTCGGCGAGGTCGGTGAGATTGGTCGCCTCAAGGGCCGCGTGCACGGCCTCCTCGTCGGCCGCCGACCACTGCCGCCACCACGTCTGGTGCGGGGAGCGGCCCCGGCCCACCAGGTCGAGGACGGTCAGCCCCTCCGGTGCCACCGGCGTCTGCGGCAAGATGCCCAGTTTGCGGGCGAGTTCACGGGTCGGCACGGAGCGCAGCGCGACGCCGTCCAGCTCCACCACGCCCTGGCGCGGGGCCAGCAGCCGGGCGAGCGCCCGCAACAGGGTCGATTTCCCACAGGCGTTGGCGCCGACGATGGCCGTGATCCGGCCGGTCGGCACGGTGAGGTCCAGGTTCTCGACCACCGCTCGTCCGTCGTAGGCGAGTTGCAGGTTCCGCGCCCGCAACTCGGGCCCTGGGGTGGGTGATTCGGGCGTCCGCCGGGCGCGCGGGTCAGTGGTCGACATGCGATCAGCCTCCAGAGCCCGCGCGGTTGACGCGGATGAGCAGCCACAGCAGGACCGGCGCGCCCAGGGCGCCGGTGACGATCCCGACCGGCAGTTCCGTCCCGGGGATCGCCTCGCGGGCGAGGAGATCCGAGCCGAGGACGACGAACGCGCCGGTGAGACCGGAGACGAGCGGGGGCGGCGAGGAGGTGCCCGCCAGCCGCTGGGCGATCTGCGGACAGGCCAGCGCGACGAACGCCACCGGACCGGCCGCCGCCGTACCGAACGCGACCAGGCCCACCCCGGCCAACAGCAGTGCCAGCCGGACGGGTTGGACGGGTGTGCCGAGTCCGGCGGCCACGTCGTCGCCGAGCATCAGCGTGCGCATCCAGCGGCCCATGCCCAGCGTGAGCGGCAGCAGCACGGCCAGGGCGATGGCCAGGGAGTCCACCTGGCTCCAGGTCCGGCCGTTGAGGTTGCCGACCAGCCAGCCGAGGGCCGCCTCCGCCTCGAACCGACTGCCGCGCGCCACAAGGAAGTTGGTGGCACTGGAGCAGATCCAGGACACCCCGATGCCGACGAGGATGATCCGGTACCCGGTGGCCCCGCCCTTCCATGCCAGCGCGTACACGAGCAGCGCGGTGGCCAGCGCCCCGAGCAACCCCAGCGTGGACAGCCCGAGTCCGCCGGTCCAGCCCAGAACGACCGCCGCCACCACGGCGGTTCCGGCACCCTCGGTGAGCCCGATCATGTCGGGGCTGGCCAGCGGATTGCGGGTCATCGTCTGGAACACGGCCCCGGAGACCCCGAACGCGATCCCGACCAGCAGCCCGACCAGCGCACGCGGCAGCCGCAGATCCTGTACGACGATGACCGTGCCCGCGTCGCCCGAACCCCACAGCGCCCTGATGACGTCGGTGAACGCCACGGGATAGTCGCCGATGGTCAGACCCCAGCAGAACAGCAGGAACGCGCCGAGCGCGACACCAACTCCGGTGAGCAGCAGGCGCGGACGCAGCACGCCGGACACCGGAGGAACGGCCAGCCGGAACGGCCGGTTGCCCAAAGCTGCTGGTGACGGTGGTGCGGGCACGCTCATACCTCCGCGAGCTTCCGGCGGCGGACCAGGACGATGAAGAACGGGCCGCCGAGGAAGGCGACGAGAACACCGGCCTGGATCTCGGTCGGGCGGTCCACCATCCGGCCCAGGATGTCGGCGGACAGCAGCAGCACGGGCGCGAGCGCGGCGGACAGCGGCAGCAGCCACCGGTAGTCGGGGCCGATGCCGACCCACTGGGCGAGGACCCGGGCGATGTGCGGGACGACCAGGCCGAGGAAGACCACGGGACCGATGACGGCGACGGACGCGCCGGTCAGCAGCACGACGGCGGTGACCCCCTGGAGCCGTACCAGACCCAGCCGCCGCCCCAGGGAGGCGGCCACATCGTCGCCGAGGGCCATGCTGTTGAGGGCGGGCGCGCAGGACAGGGCCAGTACGGCGCCGACGGCGAGGAAGGGCAGGATGCGCACCAGATCGCCGGAGTCCTGGTCGGCCAGGGTGCCGGCCGACCAGAAGCGGTAGCGGTCCAGCGCGTCCTGATCGGTCAGCACGATGGCGCTGGTGAACGACTGCAGCAGCGAGGTGACGGCGACTCCGGCGAGCGCCAGTTTGACCGGCGTCGCCCCGGACCTGCCGAGCCGCCCCAGGAAGAAGACCACGACACTGGCGACGAGCGCCCCGCCGAACGCGAACCACACATAGCCGTACAGCGAGGTGGCCCCGAGCACGCCGACCGCCAGGACGATCGCGAAGGACGCCCCGGCGCTCACCCCGAGGATCCCCGGGTCCGCGAGCGGATTGCGGGTCAGGGCCTGCATCAGCGCGCCGGACAGGCCGAGCGCGGCGCCCGTCGTCAGGCCGAGCAGGGTGCGCGGCACGCGCACCGACCAGATGACGTTGTCGATCAGTCGGCTGGGCGGATGGCCGAGCACCGAGCGCACGACCTGGTCGAGCGGAACGCTGAGCGCGCCCAGTGCGACGGACAGCAGCGACAGCAGGACGAGGAGGGCGACGACCAGGGTCACCAGCATCGTGGTGCGAAGCCTTCTGCCTGAAGCCACGTGCCGGTCTCCATGTCGTCTTCCGGGTCATCTTCCGTGCTCTGGAGCCCTGTTGGCGGACCACCGGACAGCCCGGCCAGCAGCTTAGGTGAGCATAACCTCAGCGGCTGTGACATGGGCCTGCGGTTCCGGGGAAGGTCTATCAAGTAAGGCAATGCTTACCTTACTATGCGAGCGGTCGCGGCTCCGCTGAGCCGTTCCGCACGCATTGGGAGGCACGGGCAGCTGTGGCGGGCAACACGCTTTCTTCGGCACGGGCAACGGCGACGAACGACTTCTGGCGACGGCGCTTCGCGTCTCCGGTACCGGAGACCGCACTGCCGCTGGACTTCCCCCGTCCGCCACGTCAGGACGGCCCGGTGTCCCGAGCGCGACGCACGGCCACACTCGGCGGCACGGCCGACACGGCCACTCAACTCGCCGCCTTCGTCGCCCTGTTGCACCGCTACAGCGGCACGACGGCCACCGAAACGGCGGTGGCCCAAGGGGGCCTTCCGCTGCGCGTCACGATCGACGGCGACACCCCGTTCACCGAACTCCGCGACCAGGTCGAGGCCGTACGCGCGGAGGCCGCCGCCCACCACCTGCCGACCACCGAGCTGCTACGGCTCCTCGCCCCCGAACCCCTCCGCGGCGGCGGCCTGTTGTGCGCCACGGGCTTCGGCGCCGACCCCTGGCACGAGAGCGGCCCACTGGACCTGGCCCTCACCGTGACGGACGGGGAGGTGACGGCGGACTACCGCACCGACCTCTTCGCACCCGCCACCGTCGACCTGATCCTCGGCCACTACGGCACCCTCCTCGCCGACGCCCTCACCCGCCCCGACGCCCAGGTCGCCGACCTCGAACTCCTCGGCGCCGACGAGCGGCACCGCATCCTGCACGACTGGAACGACACCGCGCACGACGTGCCCGCGCTCACCTGGCCGCGCATGTTCGCCGACCAGGTCGCCGCCCGCCCGCACGAGATCGCCCTCATCCACGAGGACGTCCGCCTCACCTACGCCGAACTCGACGCCAGCGCCGCCAAGTTGGCGCACGCCCTGGTGGCCCGGGGGGCCGGCCCCGAGCAGGTCGTCGCGCTCGCCGTACCGCGCTCCGCCGACATGATCGTCGCCGAGGTCGCCGTCCTGAAGGCGGGCGCCGCCTATCTGCCCGTCGACACCGACTACCCGGCCGACCGCATCGCCTACATGCTCGCCGACGCCCGCCCGGTCTGCCTCGTCACCACCGCCGAGATCGCCCCCGACCTCCCGCCGGGCCTCGATCCGTTGGTACTCGACGCACCGGAAACGGTCGCGGAACTGGCCGCCCACCCCGCCCACGGCCCTTCCACCGCTGACGAGTTGACGACCGCGCACGCCGCCTACGTCATCTACACCTCCGGCTCCACCGGCCGCCCCAAGGGCACAGTGCTGTCCCACGCGGGTGTCGCCAAACTGGTCGCCACCCAACAGGAACGTTTCGGAATCGGCCCGCACAGCCGGGTCCTCCAGTTCGCCTCACCCAGCTTCGACGTCGCGTTCTGGGACCTGTGCCTCGGCCTGCTCTCCGGCGGCCGTCTCGTCGTCGTCCCCGCCGACCGCCGTGTCCCCGGCGCCCCCCTCGCGGACTACGCCGACGAGCACGGCATCACCTTCATGATCCTCCCGCCGGCGCTGCTCGCCGCCATGCCCGAAGACGTCCAACTCCCGCCCGAGGCAACCCTGTTGGCGGGCACCGAACGCGTCTCGCCCGAACTGGTCGGACGCTACGCACGCGGCCGGATGATGTTCAACGCCTACGGCCCGACCGAGGCCACCACCAACTCCACCCTCGGCCTGTGCGACCCGGACACCCCGGCCGGCACCATCGTGCCCATCGGCATCCCCGACCCCGGCACCCGCGCCTACGTCCTCGACGACCGCCTGCGCCCCGTACCCGCCGGGGTCACGGGAGAGCTCTACCTCGCGGGCGACGGCCTTGCCCGCGGCTACCTCGGCCGCCCCGCCCTCACCGCCGAACGCTTCGTCGCCGACCCCTTCGGTACACCCGGCGAACGCCTCTACCGCACCGGCGACTTGGTGCGCTGGAAGACAGACGGCCGACTGGAGTTCCACGGCCGCGTCGACACCCAGGTCAAGATCCGCGGCTTCCGCATCGAACCCGGCGAGATCGAGTCCGTCCTGCGCTCCCACCCGGCCGTCGACCAGGCCGCCGTGGTCGTCCGCGAGGACCGCCCCGGCGAACGCCGCCTCGCCGCCTACGTCGTGCCCTCGCTGGACGCCGACCCGAGCCCCGACGAGGGCGTCGCCGACTGGAAGGACCTGCACGAACTCCTCTACTCCGCCGCCGGATCCGACGGTTTCGAGGAGAACTTCGCCGGCTGGAACAGCATGTACGACGGCCTGCCCATCCCCCTCGCCGACATGCGCGAGTGGCGCGAGGCCACCCTCGACCGCATCCGCGCGCTACGGCCCCGGCGCATCCTGGAGATCGGCGTCGGCTCCGGCCTGCTGCTGTCCCGGCTCGCCCCGGACTGCGCCGAGTACTGGGGCACCGACCTCTCCGAGGAAGCCGTGCGCGCCCTGGACGCCCAGGTGTCCGCCGTCCCCGAACTCGCCGACCGCGTCACCCTGTTGGCCCGTCCCGCGCACGACCTCACCGGCCTGCCCGAGGGCCACTTCGACACGATCGTCGTCAACTCCGTCATCCAGTACTTCCCCGGCGGCGACTACCTCACCGGCGTACTCCGCGACGCGACCGCCCTCCTCGCCCCCGGCGGCGCGGTGTTCGTCGGCGACGTACGCAACCTGCGACTTCTCCGCACCCTCAGCGCGGCCGTCGAGAGCGGACGGGCGCGGGACGAGACGGACGACGACAAGGAAGCCCTTCGCGCCGCCGTGGACCGGGCTGTCGCCTGGGAGGGCGAACTCCTCGTCGACCCCGACTACTTCACCACCCTCGACGGCCTCACCGCCGACATCCGCGTCAAGCGCGGCACCCACCACAACGAACTCACCCGCTACCGCTACGACGTTGTGCTGCGACCGCGGTCGGACGCACCCGAGGAGACCCCCGACTCGCCCTGGCCCGCGCTCGGTTCGGTACGTGGTGTCGACGAACTGCTCGCCGGCCGCCCGGCCCGCTCGCGCGTCACCGGCATCCCCAACTCCCGCCTCGCCGACGACCTCGCCGCGCTCGACGCCCTCGACGACAGCAGCAGGCCGGCCGCCGGACCGTACGGCGTGGACCCCGAAGCTCTGTACGAGATCGCCGCACGGCACGGCTACGAGGTGGCGCTCACCTGGAACGGGGACGCCGAGGACGGCAGCCTGGACGCCGTGTTCGCACCCGTCGGGGCCGACCTCACCAGCGTCGACTACCGCCCGGGGGGCGGCCACCCGCTCACCAACCGCCCCGCACCCTTCCGCAACGTCAACGCCCTGATGTCGACCCTGCGGACGCACGCCACCGAGTACCTGCCCGACTACATGGTCCCGGCCGCCTTCGTCCCGCTGGACCGGCTGCCCGTCACCCCCAGCGGCAAGCTCGACGCCGCCGCGCTGCCGGTCCCCGACCTCACCCGGCTGCTCAGCGCGGGCCGGGCGCCCGAAACCGCCCGCGAACGACTGCTGTGCGACCTGTACGCCCGGGCGCTCAAGGTCCCCTCGGTCGGCGTCGACGACGACTTCTTCGCGCTCGGCGGCGACAGCATCGTCGCCGTCCAACTCCTCATCCTCGCCCGCCGGGCAGGCCTCGAACTCACCCCGCGCGACGTGTTCCGGCACCGTACGGTCGCTGAACTCGCCACAATCGCCCGGACCGGGACGGCCGACGACGTCGACGCCACCCCGTGGCAGACCCTCAGCGACGACGAACTCACCTCAATCCAAGGCGAGTTCCCCGTCACCGTCGAGGAGGCGCTGCCCCTCGGCCCGCTCCAGGAGGGCTTCTTCTTCCACGCGCTGGTGGACGGCGCCGAACACGACGCCTATGTCGTGCAGCAGGTCGTCGAACTGTCCGGCCCGGTCGACGGCACCCTGCTGCGCACAGCCGCACAGCGACTCGTCGACCGGCACGCCCCACTGCGCGCCTGCTTCCGCCAGACGCCCGCCGGCCGCCCGGTCCAGCTCATCGCCTCCGGCCTCGAACTGCCCTGGCGCGAGGTCGACCTGTCCGCACAGGACGACCCCACGGTCCGCCGCGCCCTCGCCGAGGCCGTAGCCGCCGACGAACGCGCCCACCGCTTCGACCTCGCCCACCCGCCGCTGATCCGCTGCGCCCTCATCCGCTTCGGCGAGGACCGCAGCCGACTGGTCCTGACGTTCCATCACATCGTCGCGGACGGCTGGTCCCTGCCCGTCCTGCACCGCGAACTCCTCGCCCTCTACGGTGAGCACCCCACGCCACTCCCCGAAGTCGCCCCCTACCGCCGCT
>NZ_JAWOAI010000221.1:0-15618 GCF_033194735.1 Streptomyces sp. W16 | reverse complement strand
GTCCAGGCCCGGCCACGCCCATTCGGCCAGGGCGCCGTCCGCGTTGACGCGGTGCGGCGGGAGCCGGTCGGCGAGGGCAAGCCAGCGGGCCGCGTCGGGAGTGCCTGAGTGATAGGCGGCGGCTGTGTGCAGTGCGTGCCGGGCGGCGGAGAGGTCCATCGCCGCGTTGACGGCACCCCAACTGGCGTTCGCGGGACGGTTCTCGGGCGAGTAGGAGGGGACGACGACGAGTTGGTCGTCCGGATCGGTTCGGCCGAGGAAGTCCTCGTAGAACAGGGCGACTTCGGCGAGTGCGGCGGCGGTGCGCGGGTCGCGTTCGCCACGGGTCTCGTCGTGGTCGACGAGTGGCTTGAGCAGCCAGTCGGCGCCGGCGGTCCACAGGTGCAGCGGGTATTCACGGCTGAAGTGGTACGACAGCCCGGACTCGCCGTCGCTGTGCGCGGGCGCGACGACGCCCCGGGCGCCGAACACGGCACGGGCGTTCTCCCGCCAGTCGCCGAGCTGACGATGGATCAAGGAGGCCAGGGCGCCGGTGACTTCGGGGAGGGCGGCGCTCGCGGCGGAGGCGGTCTGGAGATTGAGGTTCGCGTCGTTGGTGAACGCCCCGGACCATGCCGTGTTCCAGTCACCGGTCCACAGTCCGGTGAGGCGGGGCGGCAGCAGGCCGCTGGAGGAGAGCAGGTGGTAGCGGCCGGCGGCGAAGAGGCGCTCCAGGAGAGCGGGGCTGCCGGGACGCTTGAGCAACTCGGAGCCGGGGAGGGCGCGTTCGGTGGCGTCGGCCCGGAGATCGAGGGTGACGCGGTGGTAGGCCGTGCGGTGGAGGGCGAGGTGGCGGTCGAGGAGGGTGTCGTAGGGCTGCCGCTCGTCGGACAGCAGGGCTCGCAGGGCGCGGGTCTCCGCCATGACGTCCAGTTCGCCGGTATGGCGTCGCACTCGGGTGAGGAGCAGGACCTCGGTGGCGCCGGTGATGCGGACTCCGGTCGGGGCGAGTCGAGTTGTTCCGCCGGTGACCACGGCCAGGGTCACTCCGGTGTAGGCGCGGTCGCTGTCGGGGTAGCGGACGCGGAGGTTGAGCAGGGCGCCGTCGGGGGTGAGGAGCGTGCCGTATCCGACGGCCAACAGCTGGGGAGCGCCCGGGAGTTGGTGCTCCTGGGTGAGGTCGAGGGTGAGCTCGGGGGCCGTGACGTGCTGGACGATCACGTCGTCGGCGCGGGAGACGAAGACGCGACTGCGCCAGTCGCCGCGGCGGGCGGTGACCTCACCGGTGGTGAAGTCGACGGAGCGGTGGTAGTCGCGTTCCGTGCGGGCGGTCGGCCGACGGCGCAGTCGGGTCCGGAAGGCCGGGTGGAAGGGCTGGACCCACTGGAGCGGGCGGCCGTCCGTGAAGTCCTCGGCGGCGGTGATGTCGCCGGCGAGCAACCGGTCCTGGAGTGCGGGTAGTTGAGCGGCGAGGCGCGGGGGCCGGGCGTGCTCCGCGCCGTTCGGGCGGACGAGGGTGTGGTGGGTGACGATGACACGGTCGTCGTTCGGATCGCCGAACACGAGGGCGCCGTGATGGCCGTTGCCGCTGAGATAGGCGTCCTCCCAGCGGGCGGCGGGGAGGGGTTCCCAGGTGCCGTGGGCGGGGGTGGTGGGTGCGGCGTCGGGGGTGGTGGGTGCGGGATCGCGGGTGACGGGTGTGGGGTCGGCGGACCGGTGTGCCTCGGGTGCGGCTCCGCCGGACTCGGCTCCGCCGGTCATGGCCGTAGCACCGCCACGCCGTAGCGGCCGAGGGTGAGCTCGCCCTCAACAGTGGCGCCGGTGAGCAAGTCGGCGTGGCTGCCCGGGACTTCGGCGGTCACCGGTTCGCGCCCGTGGTTGAGCAGGAACAGCAGCTCGCCGCGTCGTACGGCCTCGACGTTCACCGGAAGCCCTTCGAGCACCGGGCGGGCCCCCGCCCCGGCGGCGACCCGGGCGAGCAGGGCGCGGAGCGCGTGCGGCTCGGGGAGCATGGAGACGTACCAGGCCCGGCCCTTGCGCAGCACGGCCGGCAGACCCTCCAACTCCCCGCCCTTGTAGGGGATCGCCTCGTCGACGGCCCCGTCCTCGGGCTCGATCTCCTCCGACCAGAGCGTCCCGCGGAAGCCCTCGCACTCGACGGTCTCCCCCGGGTCCAGCGGCCACCACTCGTGCAGCGTGCGGATGCCGAACAGTTCGCGGAGCCGGGCGTCCATGCCGCCGGGCCGTACCCGGTCGTCCTCGTCGGCGATCCCCGTGAGGAAGCCGGAGACGAGAGTGCCGCCGCCGCGGACGTAGGCGAGGAGGTTGTCGATCGCGGTGTCGGTGAGGAGGTAGAGCTGCGGGACGACCACCAACTCGTAGGCGGAGAGGTCGTGTTCGGGGTGGGCGAAGTCGGTGGTGAGGTGGGACTCCCAGAGGGCGCGGTGCCAGGCGCGGACCACCTCGGGGTGGTCCACCTCGGTGGAGAGGCGGCCGTCCTGGGCGCCGGCCCACCAGGCGTGCCAGTCGTGCAGGATCGCGATGTCCGCGGTGATGTGAGTACCCGTCACCTCGCCGCCGATGCGGGCGAGTTCGGCGCCGAGCTGCTTGACCTCCTGGAAGGTCCGGCCCCGCTCCCCCGCGTGGCTGAGCATCCCGGAATGGAACTTCTCCGCGCCCTGCCGGGATTGCCGCCACTGGAAGTAGCAGACGGCGTCGGCGCCACGGGCCACGGCCTGGAGGGACCAGAGGCGGTTGAGGCCGCGCGGCTTCGGGTGGTTCACACCGCGCCAGTTGACCGGTCCGGCCGCCTGCTCCATGAGCATCCAGGGGCCGCGCGCCTGCGAACGGGTCAAGTCCTGGACCAGGGCGGCACTTTGGGCGCCGAGCGGATCGCGCGGATCGGGATAGAGGTCGACCGAGACGACGTCTTCCTCCTCGGACCAGCGCCAGCCGTCCTGACCGACCCACAGCGGCATGAAGTTGGTGGTGACCGGGAGGTGCGGGGTGTGCCTGCGGACGATGTCGCGCTCGGCGGTGTAGCACTCCAGGAGCATGTCGGAGGTGAAGCGCTTGAAGTCGAGCACGTGGGTGGGATTGTTGAGGTAGTGGGCGTGGCGCGGGGGCAGGACGCCGTCCCAGGTGTCGTAGCCCTGGCTCCAGAACGCCGTGCCCCAGGCCGAGTTGAGGGCGTCGAGCGTGCCGTATCGCGCGCGCAGCCAGCGGCGGAAGGCGACGGCGGCCTCGTCGCCGTAGTCGAAGGTGCAGTACTCGTTGTTGATGTGCCACATCGTGAGGGCGGGGTGGCCGGCGTAACGGGCGGCCAGAGCCTCGGTGATGGCGGCGGCGTGGTGGCGGTAGACGGCGCTGGAGTGCGAGAAGTGCTGCCGTCCGCCCCACCATTCGATCCGGCCGTCCGCGTCGCGGGGCAGCGTCTCCGGGTGGAGGCGGCCCAGCCACGGCGGCGGGGAGGAGGTGGGGGTGGCGAGCACGACCCCGATCCCGCTGTCGTGCATCAGATCCATCAGCCGGTCGAGCCAGCCGAACTCCCTTGCCCCCGGCTCGGGTTCGAGCTTCGCCCAGGAGAAGACGCCGAGGGTGACGGAGTTGACGCCGGCGTCCTTCATCAGCCGGACGTCCTCGTGCCAGGTCTCCTCGGGCCACTGTTCGGGGTTGTAGTCGCCGCCGAAGAGGACGCGGCCACGGGTGGCGTCACCGAGCTGAGGCATCAGAGCTGCTCCCCGTACTGGATGCCGCGCCCGTTGGTGGCGAGGTAGACCCGGCCGTACACACGCGGGTCACCGACGATGCACTGCCCGGTCCAACCCCACTGGTGCTGGTCGTCGTTGATCCGCACCCAGGTCTTCGCCTCGTCGTCGGAGCGGTAGACGGCGGTGATGGTCTCGGTCGAGCCGACCTGGTAGATCGCCGGGTAGTCGGCGCCGGGGGCGGGTCTGCCGAAGCCGAGGGTGTAGGAGGCCCAGCAGCTGGCGACCTTGCCGAAGCTCGCGCCGCCGTCGACGGACCGGTAGAGCCCGTTCCACTTGACGCTCAGCCACAGGTCACCGGTCCGTCCCGGCGCCGCGACCAGCTGGAACTGACTGTCCCCGGCGGGCAGCCCACCCGCACGCGCAGTGAACGAGAGGCCACTGTCAGTGCTGGCGTATAGCGTTCCTGTGTCGGTGTCGTATGCGTAGAAGAGCGTCGGGTCGGCCGGGTCGGCGACCGGCGTGGCGCCCTTCGGGAAGGAGGAGACCTCGGACCAGGTCGCGCCGTTGTCCGCCGAGCGGTGAGCCGCGTACTTCGTGCCGTCCCAGTGCACGAAGGACCACAGCAGCGTACCGCCGTCGGCGCTGGTGGCGATCGGCCCCGGTGCGTCGTGGGCGAGGGAGGGCTGGGCAGCGAAGGGCGCCCAGGTCCGGCCGCCGTCGCCCGAGTGCGCGCCGTTGCCGTTGTCGCCCCAGCCCGTGCGGACGACATACGACGGCCTGCCCGCGGCCTGCGCGATTCCCGTCGCCGACCCGAACACGGGGTTCGTCGCCATGCCGCGTGACGGAGACGCCGTGAGCCGCTCGTGGTACATCACGCCGATGTCCCGCGAGGCGCTGATCAGGTGCGCCTCCCCGACCGGGGGCGAGATCAGCTGGATCACGGACGTCTCCTCCAGGCCACGGATCCGCGGTGCCCAGTGGGTGAGGTCACGGGTGCCGTAAAGGGTGGCGCCGGTGCCGTAGACGACGTGCTTGGAGTCGTACGGGTCGACGGCGACGGCCTGGATCCACCAGCCGAACTTCGGCTGGTCCGCACCCCACTTGAGGAAAGGAGTCTCGGACACGTCGAAGACAGCGGAGTCCTTGAGGGACGTCCAGGTGAGGCCGCCGTCGGTGGTCCGGTACAGGGTGTCGACGGCCGCCCAGCGGTTGTTGGTGGCGACGACGACGGTGCCCGCGCGACGGGCGTCCACGGCGACCCCGCCATAGCCGAAGGTGTCGCTCCCGCCGGGCTGGACGGGTGTGACGTCCGACCAACGACCGGTGGCGACGGCCAACTTGTGCACACTGCCGGCGGACTGCCCGTTGGGCCCGGGTGCGTCGGCGTACGTCACATACAGTTCGCGGGCGCGGGCGTCGTACGCGGCGCGGATCGGGACCTTGGCGGAGGTGCCGGTGGGCTGACCGGGGACGGCTTCCCAAGTGGTGCCGTCGGCGGTGCGGTAGAGGTTGACGGCGGTCGAGGTGCCGTCACCGTCACCCCACCCGGCGTAGACGGCACGACCGACGGCGACGAGGAAGGTCACGCCCTGGCCGGACGCGCTCGCGGTAGCGGGGAAGCCGCTGACGGCTGCCCAAGTGGCGCCCCGGTCGGCCGACTTGAGCAGTCCGTCGTGCCGGGTGCCGAGCCACAGGGTGTCACTGTCACGCGGATCGACGAGCAGCCGCTCTCCGGCACCACGTCCGTCCTCGTTGCCGCCGAGTTTCACGGCGAGGTCGGTACGGGTCCAGGTGGCGCCGCGGTCCTCGGAGCGCAGGATCGCTCCGTTGCCGGCCCAGGACTGGGCGTAGGTGCCGACGGCGAGGTACAGCCGGTCCGCATGCGCGGCGTCGACGGCGAGGGCCTCCACCCCGAGGAGATTCCAGTCGTCCCAGCCGAGTTGGTCGGTGAGGGGCGTCCAGCGGGCGGTCCGGTCGTCCCATCGGTAGGCGCCACCGATGTCGGTACGGGCGTAGGCGAGACCGCGGACGGAGGGGTGGAAGAGGACACCGGTGACGAATCCGCTGCCGCCGATGGTGGCGTTGCGCCAGCGATAGGCGGGTGCTTCCACTGCCTGCGCCCTCGTCGTGAGGAGCGGCACGCTGGTGAGCGCGGCGACGGCTGCGGTACCCGCGAGAACGGCACGCCGGCTCATTTCGGACGCGCGCATGACACACCTCGTTCTACAGAGAAACGGTCAGGGGAACTCTTTTAAGGGGCGCGGGGAACTGCGCGACCAGCCCCCACACACCCGCAGACAAAAAACAACCGATTCAGCCCTTAACGGCGCCCGTCAACATCCCCTTCTTAAAATGCCGCTGCACGAACGGCGAAAGCACAGCCACCGGCAACAACGCCATCACCATGACCGCCATCTGCACGGCCAGCCCCGACAACTCCCCCGTCTTGATCGCCTGGGCGAGCCCCACCGGAGCCTCCTGCTTCTGCACAAGCTGGATCATGACGTTCTGCAGCGGCATCATGTCCTGGTCGTTGAGATACAGGGACGCGTTGAACCAGGCGCTCCAATAGCCCACGGCGTAGAACAGCGTGATAACGGCAAGCACCGCACGGGACAGCGGCATCACGATCTGCCACAGGATGCGGAAGTCACCGGCCCCGTCGATCCGCGCGCTGTCGACGAGTTCCTGCGAGATCCCCATGAAGAACCCGCGCAGCACAAGGATGTTGAACACGCTGAGCGCACTCGGCAGGATCAGCGCGAGATAGCTGTCGGTGAGGCCGAGCGACTGCACCAGCAGGTACGTCGGAATGAGCCCGGCGCTGAAGAACATCGTGGCGAGCAGCATCATCAGGATCCACCGGTGCCCGAGCGACCCGATGCGCGAAAGGCCGTAGGCACACAGCACGGACACCGTCATCGAGAACGCCGTGCCGACGACGGTGATGAGGACGCTGATGACCGCCGCGCGGGTCACCTGGCCGCCGCTGAGGAGTTCCTTGTAGGCGACGAAGGTGATGCCCTTGGGCACCATGACCAGGCCGCCCGCCTGGTCGATGGTCCTGCGGGAGGAGAGGCTGGTGACGAGGACGATCCAGAGCGGGAAGAGGATGGCGAAGCAGGCGAGGGTGAGGACGAGCCCCTTGCCGGCGAGGCCGGCCTTGCTGGGTTCCTCCTCCCAGGTCGGGCGGGGCGGCGCGGCCCAACGCCCGGGCTGTCGTACGGACTTGACGGGCTCGACGGGTTTGTCGATGACGGCGGTCACTTCTTGTACACCCCCTGCTCGCCCATGAGGTGGGCCACTTTGTTCGCGGCGAGGACCAGGCCGAGGCTGATCACGCCCTTGACGAGTCCGGCCGCGGCGGCGTAGCCGAAGTCCTGGTTGCGGACGCCGTTCCACCAGACGAAGGTGTCGAGGACTTCCGCCGCTCCCGGTCCCACTGCGTCGCGTTGGAGCAGGATCTGTTCGAAACCGACCGTCAGCGCATCGCCCACGCGCAGCACCAGCAGCAGCGCGATCACCGGCCGGAGCGCGGGCAGCGTGACATGCCACATGCGGCGCCAGCGGCCGGCGCCGTCCATCGCGGCGGCCTCGTAGAGGTCGGGGCTGACCGAGGACAGCGCGGCGAGGAAGACGATGATCCCCCAACCCGCGTCCTTCCACACGCTCTGCGCGGTGATCAGGAACTTGAACGTGTTGGGATCGGTCATGACGTCGAGGCCGTCGAAGCCGTGTTGCCGCAGGAGTTGCGAGAACAGCCCTGCGCCGCCGAGGAGTTGCTGGAAGACGGCGATGACCAGCACCCAGGAGAAGAAGTGCGGGAGGTAGAGGATCGCCTGCGACAGCGCCCGGACCCGGGGCCTGACCACGCTGTTGATGAGCAGCGCGAGCAGGATCGGGATCGGGAAGAACAGGATCAGCTGGAGGAAGAACAGGACGAGTGTGTTCTGTACGGCGTTCCAGAAGGCCGAGTCCGCGAAGATCTGCTGGAAGTTCTCCAGGCCGACCCAGGAGCTGTGCAGCATCGAGACGATGCCGTTGTCGCTGACGTAGGGGTCGTAGTCCTCGAAGGCAACGATGTTGCCGAGGATCGGCAGGTAGTTGAAGACCAGGATGAGCAGGACGGCCGGCAACGTCATCAGGAGCAGGACGCGGTCGCGTCTGAACCTGAGGCGCCAACTGAGCTTTCCCTTGGGGCGGTTGTGCCGGGTGCCGGTGGCACCGCCGGACGCCACCGGGGTCTTGTCCGTCGTGTCGGCCTCGGTCCTGCTCCGAGGCACCGTGCTGTGGGACACGGCCGTTCTCCTTGCCTCGGTACCCGGTCAGCTCGTCGCGGTGCCGTTGTCGTCGAGCAACTTCTGGTACCAGGCGCGGAGTTGGTCGCCGCCCTTGCTCTTCCAGTCCGATACGGCCTGCTGCATGTCGCTGATCTTCTTGCGGCCCCGGGTGATGTCGTCCTCCAACTGCTCGAAGTCGTTGCCGAGGTTGGTGTAGCGGGAGGGCTCGGTGATCATCTGCCCGTAGAAGCTGGACTTCTTGGTGAACGCGCCCATCCGCTGCTGCCATTCGACCTGCGCCTTGGCGACCTCGGGGAAGTCGGGGTGCGCGATGGTGGCGGCGGGGCTGGCGACCATGACGTAGGCGTTGATGACCTCGTTGTTGCCCTGGGTGGTCTTGGTGGGCACGCCGTCCTTGACGGTGTAATGGGTGCCCTCCACGCCGTAGTTGGTGAGCATGTACTCCTTGGTGCCGTACGGCGCGGCGGTGACGTTGGCGACGGCCAGCGCGTCACGGATCACGGACTCGGAGGCCTTCTTGCTGATGAAGGCGAAGATGCCGGCGGGCTGTTCGGCCCAGAGGGTCGGCGCGCCGCCGGCGTGGCCGAAGATGTCCATGCCCCAGATCTTGTAGGCCGGGTTCTGGGTGGCCTGTTCGGCGGTGCGGCTCCACCACTGCGAGATGTTGTTGGCGTAGATGAGGAACTCGCCGGCCGCGAACTTGGGGCCCGGGTCGGTGGCCGCGCTCTTGCCCAACTTGGCGTCCGGGTGGACGTATCCGGCGGCGAAGAGCTTGCGGGTCCACTCCAGTGCTTCGAGGTACTCGGGGGTCTCGATGCGGTTGATCAGCTTGCCGTCGACGAGGTTCCAGCCGAGCGGCTTCTCGCTGCCGGAGAGGACTCCGAAGGCCTGGAAGGCGGTCCACTTCATGTCGAGGCAGGCCCACCGCTTGGCCTTGGCGTTGGTGATCTCCTTGCACAGCGCCATGAACTCGTCGGCGGAGGTGGGGACTTCGTACCCCTCCTTGTCGAAGATGTCCTTGCGGTACAGGGGCACGATGCCGGTGACGTACGGGGACGGCTGCGGCAGACCGCGCAACTTGCCGCCGAAGACGGAGCGTTGCCAGGCGTCCGTCGGGATCGCCGCGAGGTTCGGGTACTCCTTGATCGCGTCCCCGGAGAGGTAGGGGCCGAGGTCGGCGAACTTGTTGATGATGGCGCTGGGTATCTTGCCGCCCATGTTCCAGCCCGGGATGACCACGACATCGGGGATGTCGCTGGAGGCGAGAACCGCGCCGAGCTTCTGGTCGTAGGTGTTGCCGTCCTGGTTCTGCCAGGCGACGTCGACGCCGATCAGGGCGTTCATCGCCTTGTAGTAGGCGTTGTCGCTCTTCGGCGGGGAGCCCCAGAACGGCGACATGATGGAGACCTTGCCGCCCTTGCCGAGCTTCTTGGGCACCGAGGTCTTCAGGCCGGCGAGGTCGAGCTTGCTGGTGAAGCCGAGCGCGGAGCCGTTCTTCGCGGGGATGTCCGGGGTCACCACATTGTTCGCGACGAAGGCCGGCAGCACCTTCTTGACGCCCTTGCCCTGCGAGGTGCCTCCGCCCGAGCCGCTGTCCGAGGCGCCGCAGGCGGAGAGCAGCGGTACCCCTCCTGCCACCGCTGCGGCGACGACCGCCGTGGAGGCGAGGAAGCTTCTCCGGCTGGGAGCGGAGGCGGCGGAGGCGTTCGGCGTCATTGCGTCAACCCTTCATGGCGCACCAGGACACCCGGCGGTGGAGCCGTCGGCTGCGGTGTCTTGTGTGGAACAGAGCACTTAGTCGAAGCGCTTCGATGTTGCTGCGAGGTTAAGTGAACACCCAAGGGTGCACAAGGGTCGCTTCCAAGATTCCTCCGAGGTGTGCGGGGTGACCTGTCCGTATGTGCTGCTTGAAATAACGGTGAAGGTCTCTTGACACCTGCCGTGCATCGAATCAGCATCGAAGCGCTTCGAAAGAGCCGCGCCGCTCCATCGCAAGGGGAACCCCACGTGACCGCACAAACGCCGCCTACTCCGCCTTTCCGCGACCCACAGCTGCCGTTCGCGAAGCGCATCGACGATCTGTTGGCGCGGCTCACCCTCGACGAGAAGGTCGGGTTTCTGCACCAGTACGCGCCCGCCGTGGAGCGCCTGGGCGTCGCCGCGTTCCGCACCGGTCAGGAGGCCCTGCACGGGGTGGCGTGGATGGGCCCGGCGACGGTGTTCCCGCAGGCGGTGGGCCTGGGCGCGACCTGGAACGAGGAGCTCGTACGACGGGTCGGCGACGCGGTGTCCAAGGAGGTCCGCGCGATGCGCGCCCGCGACGACCGCGTCGGCCTCAACGTGTGGGCCCCCACGGTGAACCTGCTGCGCCACCCGCTGTGGGGCCGTAACGAGGAGGGCTACTCGGAGGACCCGAAGCTGACCTCGGCGATCGCCACCGCGTACACGCGCGGCCTGCGCGGCGACCACCCGACGTACTGGCGCACGGCGCCCGTCCTCAAGCACTGGCTGGCGCACAACAACGAGACGGGCCGCGACGTCACCTCGTCCTCCGTCCGCCCGCGCGTGCTGCACGAGTACGACCTGCGCGCGTTCCGCGAGACCGTCGAGGCGGGCGCGGTGGCCGGGGTGATGCCCGCGTACAACCTGGTCAACGGCCGCCCCAACCACGTCTCGCCGTATCTGCGCGAGCACCTGCGCACCTGGACCGACGAGGACCTCCTGGTCTGCTCGGACGCGGGCGCGCCCTCCAACCTGGTCGACTCCGAGCACTACTTCGACACCCACGAGGAGGCGACGGCGGCCTCGCTGCTTGCCGGCGTGGACAGCTTCACCGACCACGGCACGGACAGCTCGACGATCGTCGCGCGGCTCCAAGGTGCCCTGGAACAGGGCCTGTTGACGGAGGCCGACCTCGACGCGGCGGTGCGCCGTCAGCTCTCGGTCCGGTTCCGGCTCGGCGAGTTCGACCCGGCTCACGACCCGCACACCGGCACCGAGGACTTCGACACCCTGGCGCACCGGGCCCTCGCCCAGGAGGCCGCCGAGCAGGCGGTCGTCCTCCTCAAGAACGACGGCGACCTGCTGCCCCTCGCCCACGACACCCGCCTCGCCGTGGTCGGACTGCTCGCGGACGAGTGCAAACTCGACTGGTACAGCGGCACGTTGATCCACCGCTCCACCCCGCTGGAGTGCCTGTACGAGCGGTTCGGCGCCGAGCGCGTCGAGTTCGCGGAGGGCGTGGACCGGGTCCGGCTGAAGACCTCCCAAGGCGCCTATCTGCACGTCCCGTTGGCGGACGTACCCGACGAAGTACGCGGCGCCGAGGGCGCGTTGGACCCCGCCCTCCTCGCCGGCCGCACCGACCTCCCGCCACTCACCACCGACCCCACCGGCACCGAACTCGCGCTCGTCGACTGGGGCGAGGGAGTCGTCACCCTCCGCGCCCCCGACGGCCGTTACCTCTCGGTCGCCGAGGACGGCTGTGTCCGCGCCTCCGCCGACCAGCCCGGCGGCTGGGTCGTCCAGGAGACATTCCGCCTGGAACCCCACGAGAACGGTCACCTCCTGCTGCACATCGGTACGGGTCGCCACGTCTCTGTCGCCGCCGACGGCGTGAAGGTTGCCGAAGAAGGCGGGGAAGTTTCCGGGGAGGGCGCGGAAGTCTTCGAGCTGGTGGTCGCCGAGCGCGGCGAGGACGCGGTGACCCGGGTCGCCGGGGCGGCCGACGTGGTGCTCGTCGTCGCGGGCAACGACCCGCACATCAACGGCCGCGAGACCGAAGACCGTACGACGCTCCGACTCCCCGCCCACCAGCAGCGCCTGCTGCGCGCGGCCCGCGCCGCCAACCCGAACACGGTGCTGGCGCTGGTCTCGGCATACCCGTACGCGGTCGACCCCTCCGATCTCCCCGCGGTCCTGTGGACGGCCCACGGCGGCCAGGCGGCGGGCACGGCCCTGGCCCGCGTCCTCGCCGGCGACGTCTCCCCCGCCGGCCGCCTCTCCCAGACCTGGTACGCCGCCGACACCGACCTGCCCGACCTCCTCGACTACGACGTGATCGGCAGCCGCCAGACCTACCTCTACTTCGAGGGCACACCCCTGTTCCCGTTCGGCCACGGCCTGTCGTACGCGTCCTTCACGTACGGCAACCTCACGGCCCGGGTCGAACTCGGCGCGGTGCACGTGTCGTTCACGGTCACCAACACCGGGGACGTGACGGCCGACGAGGTCGCGCAGCTGTACACCAGCGCGGTGAACCCATCGGTCCCCCGCCCGCTCAGTGAACTGGCCGCGCACCGCCGCGTGACCCTCGCCCCGGGCGAGACGGCGGAACTCTCCTTCGAAGTCCCGTTGTCCGCCTTCGAGTTCTGGGATGTGAAGCGAGGCGGCCGACGCCTCGAATCCGGTCTGTACGACCTCTTCGTCGGCGCCTCCAGCGAGGACATCCGCCTGCGTACGACGCTGACGCTCGCCGGTGAACCCGCCGCACCCCGCGATCTCCTCCAACGGGGCCTTGACGCAGCCGACTTCGACGAGCAGTCGGGCGGCGAGATCGTCGACCGGACGAAGGCGGCGGGCGAAGCGGTGACACCGGTGGGCGGCGGCACGGCTGAACTGGTGTACCGGCACTGCGACTTCGCCGCCGGAGTCACGGAGGTGACCGTGGAGGTGGCGGGCGAGGGGTTCGTGGAACTGTCCCTGGACGGCGGCCCGACACTCGCCCAACTCGCCCTGCCCGCACCGGCATCGGGCCCGTACGACTACACCACGCTCGGCGCCGGGATCGTCGCCGAGGGCGTGCACGACGTGCACATCGGACTGCGCGGCCCACTGCGGCTCGCGCACGTCGGCTTCTCCGGCTGAGGGTCCGGAAGCAGGCCGACGACAAAGAAGGGGCCCGGCACCGGAAGGCATCGGTGCCGGGCCCCTTCGGGGAGACTATATGAAAATGGTTCCCATTAGCTAGGTCAGCTCGGTGAGAGAACGGTCAGAGCGCGAGCCCCGTGAGGACGAGTACCCGCTCATAGGTGTAGTCGTCCATCGCGAACTTCACGCCCTCGCGGCCGACACCGGACTGCTTGGCGCCGCCGTAGGGCATCTGGTCGGCGCGGTAGGACGGGACGTCGCCGATCACGACACCGCCGACCTCAAGGGCCCGGTGGGCGCGGAAGGCGACCTGCACGTCGTGGGTGAACACCCCTGCCTGGAGGCCGTACTTGGAGTCGTTGGCGGCGGCGAAGGCGGCGGCCTCGCCGTCCACCTTCGTGACGGTCAGCACCGGTCCGAAGACCTCCTCGCAGGAGATCGTCGTGTCGGCCGGTACGTCCGTCAGCACGGTCGGCGCGTACGAGGCGCCGTCGCGCTTGCCGCCGGTGAGGAGGGTGGCGCCGGCGTCGACGGCCTCCTCGACCCACGACTCGACGCGCTGTGCGGCGGCCTCGCTGACCAGCGGACCGACGTCGGTCTTGGCATCGCTCGGGTCACCGGTGACCTGGGCCTCGACGGCGGCGACGATGCGCGGCAACAGCCGGTCGTAGACGGCCGCGTCCGCGATGACCCGCTGCACCGAGATGCAGGACTGGCCGCCCTGGTAGTTGGAGAAGGTGGCGATACGGGTCGCGGCCCAGTCGAGGTCGGCGTCGGAGGCGTAGTCCCCGAGGACGACGGCCGCGCCGTTGCCGCCCAGTTCCAGGGTGCAGTGCTTGCGAGGCACCGAGTCCATGATCGCGTAGCCGACCTTCTCCGAACCGGTGAAGGAGATCACCGGCAGCCGCTCGTCCTGGACGAGGGCGGGCATGTGGTCGTTGGCGACCGGCAGGATGCTCCACGCGCCGGCCGGCAGCTCGGACTCGGCGAGCAGGTCGCCGATGATCAGGCCGGAGAGCGGGGTGGCCGGGGCCGGCTTGAGGATGATCGGCACGCCGGCCGCGATCGCGGGGGCGATCTTGTGGGCGCACAGGTTCAGCGGGAAGTTGAAGGGCGCGATGCCGAGGACGACGCCCTTCGGAAAGCGCCGGGTGAGGGCGAGCCGGCCCTGGCCGCCGGCGTCGGTGTCGAGGCGCTGGGCCTCGCCGCCGTTGAACCGCCGGGCTTCTTCCGCGGCGAACCGGAACACGGACACGGCCCGGCCGACCTCGCCGCGCGCCCACTTGATCGGCTTGCCGTTCTCGGCGGAGATCAGCTGCGCGATCTCCTCTGTGCGCTCGACGAGACGCCGGCTGACGTGGTCGAGGGCGGCGGCGCGGACGTGGGCGGGGGTCGCGGCGAACTCGTCCCGTACGGCGTACGCGGCGGCCACCGCCTCCTCGACCTGGGCGTCCGTCGGCACGCTGACCTTGCCGACGAGGCGTCCGTCCCACGGGGAGGTGACGTCGAAGGTGTCCTCGCCGTTGGCCTGACGGCCGGCGAGCCAGAAGGCGTGGGTGGTAGTCATGTCCCGGCCCTTCCGCGTTGGGGGTGGTCTTGGGGCTTCTCGGTCAACCGTAGGGGCGGGAAGGCCGCGGTGCGTTTAGCCGAGTCGTAGTGGTACCGGGCGGGAACACTACAGTTCGGCAGGGGCCGCGATGCGGGCGACGGCCGTCACTCCGCGGCGGCTGTCGCCTTCAACGCCAACCACAGCTCCATCCGTACGTCCGGATCGTCCAGCGACCGGCCGAGGATCTCCTCGACCCGCCGCATCCGGTACCGCAGGGTGTGCCGGTGCACCCCGAGATCGGCCGCCGCCGCGTCCCACTGGCCGTGCCGGGACAGCCACGCCCGCAGCGAGGCGACCAGGTCCCCGCGCCCGGTCGCGTCGTGCTCGGAGAGCGGCCGTAGCAACCCGTCCGCGAACGCCCGTACCGCGTCATCGGCGAGCAATGGCAGCACGGACCCTGCGGCCAGCTGCTCGTGCTCGACGAACACCCGCCCGCGCCGCCGGGCCACAGACAACGCCTGCTCCGCCTGCTTGTAGGCGGCAGCGGCGGCGATGGGCCCGGCCGGCGCCGAGAGCCCCAGGACCGGTCCGTCGTACTCGCCCTGCTCCCGTACACCTACGTCCGAGGAGGCGCGCTCGGCCTCCAGCGCCGCCACGTACTCCCGGCAGGCCTCGACCGCCGCGCCCCCGTCGACGGCGAGCACGACCAGCCGTTCCGACCCTTGCGCCCCATGCAACCCTGATGCCCCTCGCATCCCTTGCGGCCCTTCCGGTACGACGAGCACGGCCTCGCCGGAGCGGGCCGCCGCCGACTCCATGACCTCGGCGAGCCCGCCCAGGGGATCACGGTCCGCGCCGGCGCACTCCCCCACGACCACCCGGAACGGCGCGTCGAGGAGCCCCCCGAACAGTTCACCGGCGACCGCCCGCGCGTGATCCGGCTGCCCGGCGAGCAGCATCCGCAGCACGGCCGCGCCGATCCGCTCCTGGGCGGCCTGCAGGGACCGCGAGCGTTCCGTGGTGAGAGTCAGGAGCGCGATCGCCGAGTGGACGGCGTACCGCTCCGCCGTCCCGAGCGCGGCGGCCGTCCCCACCGCGAGGGCGGCCTTCGGCCGTCGGCCGGTGCCCAGGGAGTGCAGTTCGACGCGGTCCTCGTTGTCCGGGCCGCCCACCACCGAGGAGGCAGGCGCGGGACGCTCCCGCAGCCGTT
>NZ_JAWOAI010000220.1:0-15658 GCF_033194735.1 Streptomyces sp. W16 | reverse complement strand
CGCTGCCCGGTGCTGGCCCGCCGCCGGAACGCGAACGCCGCCCCCACCCCCGCCGCCAGCCCGATCAGGTGCCCCTGCCAGCTGACCCCCGACTGCGTGGGCGCGAGCCCGAACAGGATCGAGGTGCCCCAGACCGCGCCGATCAGCAGGCCGACGGCGATGCCCAGCGGGCGGCGCTCGACGAAGCCGCTGAACAGCAGGAAGCCGAAGAGGCCGAAGATCAGGCCGGAGGCGCCCGCCGTGTTGGTGTGGGCCGGGGATATGAGCCAGACGCCGAGACCGTCCGCCACGATGATCAGCGCGCAGACCGCGGCGAACCGCCGGATGCCGCCCAGTGCCGCGAGGAAACCGAACACCAGCAGCGGCACACTGTTCGCCGCCACATGGGCGAAGCCGAAGTGGATGAACGCGGCCGGCACGATGTCGATCAGCTGGGACGGCTCACGCGGGACGATCCCGAGGCTGTCCAGCGCGTGGCCGCTGATCACGTCCACCACTTCGAGCAGCCACAACAGCGCGACCCAGCCCACCATCAGCTTGGCCGCCGTCTTCGCGCGGTCGCTCCGCGACCACGCCAACTCCGTACCGGACATGGCACCCCCCACGGTCCACTCGTCCCCACAGAAGAACGCCCCGGCCCCCTTGGCCGGTTCCCGATCCGCGACGCCAGCTAGGCTCGGTGTCGTGAACCCAGTCAAGCCAGGAGAGACGCCGCGTACGCCTTGGATCGTAGGGGTGTCCGGCGCTTCCGGCACCCCATACGCGGCTGCGGTGCTGCGCGGGCTCCTCGACGCGGGCGAGAGTGTCGACCTCGTCGTGTCCCGGGCGTCCCGGCTCACCCTCCTCGACGAGACGGGGATCTCCTTCAGGGACGCGCACTGGCAGGACGACCTGCGGGAATGGCTGGCCCGCGGCGCCGACGGCAAGCCCGGCACCTTCGAGCCCGACATCGACGCCGTACGGCACTGGAGCGCGGGCGACCTCGCGGCGGGGCCGTCCTCGGGGTCGTACCCCGCGAAGGGCATGCTGATCGTGCCCGCGTCGACCGCCTGTGTCGCCGGGGTCGCCCTCGGGCTGAGCAAGGACCTGTTGCAGCGGGCGGCGAGCGTGACCCTCAAGGAGGGGCGCAGGCTGGTGGTGTCCGTACGCGAGACGCCGTTGAACGGGCAGACGCTGCGCCACCTCGTGACCCTGGACGACCTGGGCGCTGCCGTGGTGCCGGCCTCGCCCGGTTTCTACGCCGGCGCCACCCACATCCAGGACCTGGTGGACTTCGTCGCCGGACGGGTCCTGGACGCGGCGGGCGTCGAGCACGATCTGTACCGCCGGTGGAAGGGCGACCTCGGGGGCGCTCGCACCATCGACAACTGACGTACGGCACCCACTCATTCATCCTCATCGTCATCACCGGAAGGCAATCGATCGCATGGACGCGGTGGACAGGCAGCTCATCCAGGCCCTGAGAGAGAACGGCCGGGCCTCCTACGCGGAGCTGGGGCGCCTCGTCGGCCTGTCGGGACCCAGCGTCACCGACCGCATCAACCGGCTGGAGGCGGCCGGTGTCATCACCGGCTACCGCGCGACCGTCGACTCGGCCTCCCTCGGCCTCGGCGTGATCGCCCTGATCGGCATCTCCCTCTCGGACGCCGCCGACCACGAGGACGTGGCGGCCCGGCTGAAGGACCTCAGCGAGATCGAGGACTGCTGGTTCATCGCGGGCGAGGACTCGTTCATGCTCAAGGTGCGGGCACCGGACGTGGACGGCCTGGAGAAGACCATCCGGCGGCTGTCCGGGACCAAGGGCGTCTCCCGTACCCGTACCACGATCGTGCTCTCCACGAAGTGGGAGAACCGGGTCGGAGAGCTGCCCGAAGAGGCGTAGGCGTACCGTTCAAGAAGGCTGTCTTAGGAAGAGGTATGGGCATGGATGTCGGGCTCAAGCGCGAGCTGGAGCAGAAGGTCCGCTCCGGTGAGCGGCTGTCCCGCGAGGACGGCGTCGCGCTGTACGAGTCGGACGACCTGGCCTGGCTGGGCGGGCTGGCGCACGAGGTGCGGACGCGGAAGAACGGCGATGTCGTCCACTTCAACGTCAACCGCCACCTCAACATGACCAACGTGTGCACCGCGTCCTGCGCCTACTGCTCGTTCCAGCGCAAGCCGGGCGAGAAGGACGCGTACACGATGCGCATCGAGGAGGCCGTCCGGCTCGCCAAGGCGATGGAGGGCGAGAGCCTCACCGAGCTGCACATCGTCAACGGCCTGCACCCGAACCTCCCCTGGCGCTACTACCCGCGCTCCCTGAGCGAGCTGAAGAAGGCCCTCCCGAACGTCTCGCTGAAGGCGTTCACGGCGACGGAGATCCACCACTTCGAGACCATCTCGGGGCTCAGTGCCTCCGAGATCCTCGACGAGCTGATCGACGCGGGCCTTGAGTCGCTGACCGGCGGTGGCGCCGAGATCTTCGACTGGGAGGTCCGCCAGCACATCGTGGACCACCGCACGCACTGGGAGGACTGGTCGCGCATCCACCGGCTGGCGCACGAGAAGGGGCTCAAGACCCCGTGCACCATGCTCTACGGCCACATCGAGGAGCCGAAGCACCGGGTGGACCACGTGCTGCGGCTGCGTGAACTCCAGGACGAGACCGGCGGTTTCCAGGTCTTCATCCCGCTGCGCTACCAGCACGACTTCGTGGACATGAAGGACGGCAAGGTGCGGAACCGCCTTCAGGCGCGTACGCAAATGGCCACCGGCGCGGAGGCCCTCAAGACCTTCGCGGTCTCGCGGCTCCTCTTCGACAACGTCCCGCACGTCAAGGTCTTCTGGGTCATGCACGGCGTCCAGACCGCCCAGCTCGCGCTCCAGCACGGCGCGGACGACATGGACGGCTCGGTCGTCGAGTACAAGATCACGCACGACGCCGACAACTACGGCACCCCGAACAAGCTCACCCGCGACGACCTCCTCGACCTGATCCGCGACGCCGGTTTCCAGCCGGTCGAGCGGAACACGCGGTACGAGATCATCCGCGAGTACGACGGCCCGGACCCGGCGCGGCGCGAGTCCCCGCAGCCGATGCGAGTCTGAACGGAACGATGGCGCTCACTTTCGAACTGGACCCCGCGATAACCCCTGCCCTGCGCGAGGAGATCCTCACGCTGTGGGCGGACGTGTCGAACGCGGGCGGCTCGGTCGGCTTCGTCGCACCGGTCACGGTGGACGAGATACGGCCCGAGCTGATCAAGCACTTCGTCTCCATGGCGGAGGGCCGCACCCGGCTGCTGGTCGGCCGGGACGAGACGGGCACGGTCGCCGCGACCGTGTTCCTCGCGTTCAACACGCACCGGCTGATGCTGCACTGGCTGTGGCTCTACACGGTGATGGTCCACCCCCGCCACCAGGGCAAGGGCTATGGGCGGGATCTGCTGGCCGCCGCCGAACAGGCCGCTCGCGGTCTCGACGGCATCGAGGCGATCCGCCTCACCTGCCGGGGCGGGCACGGGCTTGAGCGGTTCTACGGCTCCTGCGGCTACAAGGAGGTCGGCCGGGTGCCCGGCGCGATCCGGGTGGCGCCGGGGGACGACCGGGACGACATCTTCATGCTGCTGCCCCTGCTGTGAGCCGCGTACCCCGCCCGAAGATCGGTGGGGGCGCGTGCTTCACTGAGTAGGACTGTTCGGTTTGATCTGTTCGGTTGGGTCTGTTCGTTACGGAAGAGTGGATTGAGATGTTCCGCTACACGCTGTGGCGCCTCGGGGTCTTCGCGGGCTGCCTCGGAGTCGTCTGGGGCCTCGTCTACCTCGGCGTCTTCCCACGCGGCTTCGGCGAGTCCAACGGCATGTGGATCGTCCTGCTGGCGCTGGTGATCTCCGCGCCGATCAGCTTCGTGGTGCTGCGCGGGGTGCGGGACCGGGCCTCCGTGCAGATCGTCGAGCGGGTCGACCGGATGAAGGCGAACCTGGACGCCAACCGCAACCAGGAGGACGAGGCGGTCGACGCCGCCCAGCCGACGTCCCACCCGCAGGGTCAGACTTCCTAGCACCCGGGCCGAACTACCCTTGCCCCCATGGGTGCCGTGAAGACCAAGCGGATGCCGCGTGCGGTCCGTGAGCAGCAGATGCTCGACGCCGCCGTGCTGACCTTCGGGCAGCGCGGCTACATGGCCGCGTCGATGGACGAGATAGCCGAACTCGCGGGCGTGTCCAAGCCGTTGGTGTATCTCTATCTGAACTCGAAGGAAGACCTGTTCACCGCGTGCATCCGGCGCGAGGGCCAGGCACTCACCGAGGCGGTACGGGCCGGGGTCGACCCCCGCTCGCCCGCCGACCGCCAACTCTGGGACGGGCTGCGGGCGTTCTTCAGCCACACCGCCCAGCACCCGGACGGCTGGTCCGTCCTGCATCTCCAGGCCCGCACCCACGGGGAGCCCTTCGCGGCCGAGGTGGCCGCGATGCGCGCCGAACTCGTCGCGTTCGTCACCGAGTTGATCGCGGTCACCGCCCGCGAGGCACACCGCGACCCCGATCTCGCCGAGCGCGAGGTGGCCGGCCTCGCGGAGGCGCTGGTCGGTGCCGCCGAGTCCCTCGCCGCCTGGTCCAACGCGACCCCGGGCGTCAGCGCCAGGCAGACGGCGGCGACCCTGATGAACTTCGCGTGGGCAGGCCTCGGCAACCTGGTGGAGGGGCGGCCCTGGTCACCGCCGGCCGGCACCGAGGACCGGTCCTAGGGCCGACCGGGGGGTGCCGGACGCCTCGAAAGGCGCCCTCAGCCGGCCCGCCTCACACGGCTCCCCACTTGCGCAGAGTCGGCGCGACCCGCTGATATCCCACCCGGTACACGGCTTTGGCGCCGCGCCGGGCCACTCCTCGTACGGCTTTCTTCACCCGGCCCGAACCGCCCGCGCCCAGCGGGGTGTTCAGCGGGCGGCCCTTCTCGTCGAAGCCGTTGCGGGCCAGGAGGCCGCCCAGGTAGATGCCTGCGCGTTCCGGTGTGTAGTAGGGGCGCAGTGTCGGCAGCGGTCCCGCGGCGCGCAGCGCGGCCACGCGGGCGCGGGCGGCGGCGTAGGGGTCGCTCTTGCCGATGCCCTGTGCGTCCGCCCAGGCGGGGTCGGGCAACGGCAGGGCGCCGGCGTCGAGTTCGTCCCAGGAGGCCAGGCAGCCGGAGTGGATGAAGTAGTGGTTGCCGTGCGCCTCGCGGACGCCGAAGTCGGTGAGTATCGCGGTGGGTATGCCCCGCTGCATCGACTCCAGCGCGGCGGTGGAGCTGACGGTCACCAGCAGGTCGGTGCGGTCGAGGACCTCGCCCATGTTGCCGTAGACCAACTGGAGGTTGGCGGGGGCGGGTTCGGCCAGGTTCTGGATGAGGAGCTGGTAGGGGTCGGCCTCGACGTGGGTGGTGTGTTCGCCGGGGAGGCTGCGCAGCTTCATGAGGACCTGGCGGTCGGGGTGGCGCCGGGC
Organism: Streptomyces sp. W16; assembly: GCF_033194735.1. Lineage (NCBI taxonomy): Bacteria > Bacillati > Actinomycetota > Actinomycetes > Kitasatosporales > Streptomycetaceae > Streptomyces > Streptomyces sp. W16. Next base: position 10,202 of record NZ_JAWOAI010000220.1, on the reverse strand, counting down.
GTGGGCGGCGGCCCGCTCCAGGAGCCGCAGCCGGTCCTGCTTGCTCTTGGGGACGGAGGGCTGGACGGCGAAGGTGAGGGTGAACGGCCGCTCGGTGGACGGCCGGTAGGGCTCGCCGCCGAGGAAGGGCAGCGCGCACTCCACCACCGAGTCCGGGTCGACCCCGACGCTTGCGAACGCGGCGCCGAACCGGTCCGCGTCGTAGGTGGAGTTGGCGAGGACGATGTCGGTGCCGCCGCGGGTGAGCAGACCGTCGATCATCTTCTCGTAGACGACGCCGACGTATCCGGTGACGGTGATCGGCCGGTGTTCGCGGCCCGCCCAGGCGAGGCCGAGGCTGTGGGTGAGGGCGAGGACCGTGCCGCCGGAGACGGCCATGACGACGATGTCCGCGTCGGCCAGTTCCGCGTCGTCGACCAGTTCGGCGGTGGGGAGTTCGCGCCGGCTGTCGGGTTCGATGCCGATCTCGGCGAGCTGCCGCTCGGTGGGGGTCGACCGGCCGCGCAGGAAGTACGCGTCGAGGGCGTGCCCGGGAGCGATCTGCTGTGCCACGGACGCGCCCCACTTCCAGCGGGTGTCCGAGTCGGCGAGTACGGCGATGCGTCTGGGGGGCATGGCTCAGGGGCCCTTCCTGGCGGGTCCGGCGAAGTGAGCCGAGGGTAGGAAGCGTCCCTGAGGAGTTCATGAGCGATCGCTTGAAAGAGCCTTGGGTGGGCTGGGGTTCTCCTGTGCGGAATCCTCAAGGGCCCTTTGCCCGCCCGGGATTTCGCGATCTGCCGAAAGGAGCCGGACGTTTTTTGTTCGCCCAGTGTTCATGGGGGTTCAGGCAACGGCCGGGCGCACGAACCCCTCCACGTGCACCCGTCCGGCCGCGTTCCGCAGGGCGAAGCGGTCGTCGAGCGCCGCGTACTCCACGGTTCCGGGCAGCAGCACCGGCGCCCTGAACTCGGCCCGCACCAGCGCGCGTTCAGGGGTCCCGTGGGCGGCGAGGCACCGGGCCGCCGTCCACATGCCGTGTGCGATGGCCCGCGGGAAGCCGAACAGGCGGGCGGTGAGCGGGTAGAGGTGGATGGGGTTGCGGTCGCCGGACGCGGCGCCGTAGCGCCGGCCCACGTCCTCGCCGAGCCGCCACTCGGCGACGGTGGGCAACGGCTTCGGTTCCTCGGTCGCTCCGGGCGCCCGCGCTTCGGTGCGATGCCGGGCGAGGTAGGTGCTCCGTGACTCCCAGACGAGTACGTCCCCGGCCCGCATCCCGGTCGTGACCGTCGCCTCGGTGCCGCGCCTGTGCGGGGCCAACTCGTCGACGTGGACCGTGAGTTCGTACTCCCCGGTGGCCGGTACCGCCGTGTGCCGGGTGATCTCCACCGAGGTGTGGACCAGGCCGAGCAGCGGCAGCGGGAAGGCCCGGCAGCTCATCAGGCGCATGGCCAGCGGGAAGCCGAGGACGTGCGGATAGGTGATGGGCAGCGCGTCGTCGCCGGTGGGGAAGCCGCAGACGCGTTCGTAGGCGGCCAGTTTGGCCAGGTCCACGCGGACGCCGGGCAGGACGAGCCGGGTGCGAGGGAACTCGGCGTCGGCGCGGGGCCGTTTGAAGGGGGAGAGGAGGGCACCGCGGAGGAGGAGCGGGGTGAGCGCGGGGGTGTCGGTGAGGGTCGGACGGGGGTTGGCCATGTCCCACTCCCGGGTGGCGTCCTGGGCGGCTCTTTTCGGCTTACTTCGGAGTAAGGTTACCGTAGGTAAGGCCAAGCGGGACGAGCCGGGCGGCCCATGGCGGGCTCATGGGTGACGCATCGGTGACGCAAGGCCGACGTATGGGCGACAAAGCCCTGCGAACCCGCCGAGGTTGCACAGGCCCGGCTCCGTACCGCCCCCGAACCCGCACAAAGTCCCCACGAGGGGCCCGTACGATCTTCGACCTGACCCGAGGTAACACCCGGCCGTGGGTCGTGGATGAACACCTCGGTACGCGCCATGCGTACCTAATGCAGCAGAGCGGTACAAGCTGCACGCCTCAGGAGCTGCCATGTCCCTCGCCTACCCGTCCGGCTACGACTACGACGGCGCGCCCGTACTCGTGGAGCCCGAGATACGGCGGCTGGACGGCGTGGTGCGCGAGGTCTCCGTACCGCCGCTGGTAGCGCCGGCCACGCACGGCTCGCTCGCCGACATACCGTTCGAGAACGCGGCGGCGGCCCCCGGCCACCTGGTCCTCAGCAGGCAGGCGGAGGACGGGAGCTGGACGGATGTCACGGCGGCCGAGTTCGCCGAGCAGGTACAGGCCGTCGCCAAGGGGCTGATCGCGGAGGGCCTCGCACCGGGCGACCGGATCGCGGTCATGGCGCGCACGTCGTACGAGTGGACGCTCCTCGACTTCGCCGCGTGGGCGGCCGGTCTGGTCACCGTCCCCATCTACCCGACCTCCTCCCTCTTCCAGATCCGCTGGATCCTCCAGGACACGGGCGCGGTGGCGATGGCCGCCGAGACCGTCGCACAGGCGTCGGCGCTCGGCCCGGAGACACCGCGGCTGCCCGACCTGCGCCACATGTGGGTCTTCGAGAAGGGCCATCTGGAGCGGCTGGCCGAGCTGGGCCGGACCGTCCCGGACCAGGAAGTCGCCGTACGGCGTGGGGTGTTGCTGCCCGACACGCTCGCCACCGTCATCTACACCTCGGGCACCACCGGCCGCCCCAAGGGCTGTGTGATCACCCACGGCAACTTCCTCGCCGAGGTCGACAACGCGATCGAACTCCTCTACGGCGTCTTCAAGAACAAGCCGAACGAAGAGCCCTCCACCCTCCTCTTCCTCCCCTACTCCCATGTCTTCGGCCGGATGGTCGCGGTCGCCTCCATCCGCGCCCGGGTCCGCCTCGGGCACGCCGCGAGCCTCAAGTCCGAGGACCTGCTCGCCGATCTGGCCAGTTTCCAGCCCACCTTCCTGCTGGCCATCCCGTACATGCTGGAGAAGGTCTTCAACAACGCGCGGGCGAAGGCGGAGAAGGGCGGCCGGGGCAGGATCTTCGACCGCGCGACCAACGCGGCCTGCCGCTACGGCGAGGCCCTGGAGGCCCGCCAGTCCGGCAAGGGCTCGGGCCCGAGCGGCCCGCTGAGGACGGCCCGCGCCTTCTACGACCCGCTGGTCTACCGCAAGATCCGCAACGCGCTGGGCGGCAAGCTCCGTTACGTCATCTGCGGCGGCTCCCCACTGGGCCGCCGCCTCGCCGCGTTCTACGCCGGCGCGGGCATCGAGATCTTCGAGGGCTACGGCCTCACCGAGACCACGGCGGCGGCGACCTGCACGCCACCCCTCAAACCCCGGCTGGGGACGGTGGGTTGGCCGATGCCCGGCACCAAGGTCCGGATCGCGTCGGACGGTGAGATCCTGCTCGCCGGCGGCCAGGTCTTCCGGGGCTACTGGGACCCGCACGGCGACGGGGTGGCCCCCGCGTCCCACGACGGCTGGCTCGCCACCGGCGACATCGGCCACCTCGACGACGAGGGCTATCTGACCATCACCGGCCGCAAGAAGGAGATCCTGATCACCGCGGGCGGCAAGAACGTGGCCCCGGCCCCGCTGGAGAACTGGCTGCGCTCCCACCCGCTGATCGCCCAGTGCATCGTCGTCGGCGACCGCCGCCCCTATGTCGCCGCCCTCATCACCCTCGACCTCGAAGGCATCACCCACTGGCGCCAGATGAACGGCAAGCACCCGGTCCCCGCCGAACTCCTGGTCGACGACGAGGAGTTGAGAGGGGTCCTGCAACGCGCCGTGGACGACGCCAACAAACTGGTCTCCCGCCCCGAGTCCATCCGCCGCTTCAGCGTCCTCCCGGTGGACTTCACCGAGGTGGCAGGACATCTGACGCCGTCGATGAAGCTGCGGCGCGAGGTGGTCATGCGGGACTTCGCCCGGGATGTCGAGGCGCTGTACGCGAACTGAGCACGGGTTTGCAGTGCTGAACGCGAACTAAGCGCCGTTCGGGGCGTTTTGGCGTATTGGTGCAGGCCTGGTTATTGACTTCACAAGACCCCCGCGCGACATTCCCAGCCCATTTCCCCGTCGGGCTGGAGCGGCCATGACCCCGAGCACGGACGCACATGCGGAACTCCCGCGCAGAAGAAGCGTGTTGGCCGGTGGTGCGGTCGCCGCGCTCGCCGTCGCCGGAGCCTCCAGCTCGGCCGCCCGTGCGGCCGACCTCCCTCTCCTGGGCACCTACGACGTCGTGGTGATCGGGTCGGGAGCGGCCGGGATGACCGCCGCGCTGACCGCCGCCAAGCAGGGCCTGAGCTGTGTCGTGGTCGAGAAGGCGCCGACCTTCGGGGGTTCGGCCGCCCGCTCGGGGGCCGGGATCTGGATCCCGAACAACCCCGTGATCCTGGCCGCCGGAGTCCCGGACACCCCCGCGAAGGCCGCCGCCTACCTCGCCGCCGTCGTCGGCGCCGACGTTCCCGCCGACCGCCGGCAGTCCTTCCTCGCCCACGGCCCCGCCATGATCTCCTTCGTGATGGCCAACAGCCCGCTGCGCTTCCGCTGGATGGAGGGATACAGCGACTACTACCCGGAGTTGCCGGGCGGCCTCCCCAACGGCCGTTCCATAGAACCCGATCAGCTCGACGGCAACATCCTCGGCACCGAACTCGCCCACCTCAACCCGCCCTATCTGGCCGTCCCTTCGGGCATGGTCGTCTTCAGCGCCGACTACAAGTGGCTCGACCTGGCCGCGGTGAACGTCAAGGGCGCCGCCGTCGCCACCGAGTGCCTGGCCCGGGGCACGAAGGCGGCACTGCTCGGGCAGAAGCCGCTCACCATGGGGCAGTCCCTGGCCGCCGGACTGCGCGCCGGACTCCAGTCCGCGCAGGTGCCGGTGTGGCTCAACACCCCGCTCACCGACCTCTACTTGGAGAGCGGCGCCGTCACCGGAGCCGTCGTCACGAGCGGCGGAACCGCCGGACTGGTCCGCGCCCGGCGCGGGGTGGTGGTCGGCTCCGGCGGCTTCGAGCACAACGCGGCCATGCGCGCCCAGTACCAGCGCCAGCCCATCGGCACCGACTGGACCGTGGGCGCGAAGGAGAACACCGGCGACGGCATCCAGGCCGGCCAACGCGCGGGCGCGGCACTGGCGTTGATGGACGACGCCTGGTGGGGACCCACCATCCCGCTCCCCGCCGACCCGTACTTCTGCCTCGCCGAACGCACCCTCCCCGGCGGCCTGTTGATCAACCAGGCCGGTTCCCGCTTCGTCAACGAGGCCGCCCCCTACAGCGACGTCGTCCACACGATGTACGACCGCAACGCCGCCGCCCCCGACATCCCGGCCTGGCTGATCGTCGACCAGAACTACCGCAACCGCTACCTCTTCCGGGACGTGCTGCCGACGTTCGCCTTCCCCGACGACTGGTACAGCTCGGGCGCGGCCTCCAAGGCGTGGACGTGGGACGCCCTGGCCTCCTCGATCGGCGTCCCGGCGGCGGCCCTCCGCTCCACCGTCAGCCGCTTCAACTCCCTTGCGGCGAGCGGCAAGGACACCGACTTCGGGCGTGGCGACAGCACCTACGACCACTACTACACGGACCCCGCGATCCTCCCCAACTCCTGCCTCGCCCCGCTCTGGCTGCCCCCGTACTACGCCTTCCGCATCGTCCCCGGCGACCTCGGCACCAAGGGCGGCATGCGCACGGACGCGCGGGCCCGGGTGCTGCGGGCGGACGGTTCGGTGATCCCGGGCCTGTACGCGGCGGGGAACGCGAGCGCGGCGGTGATGGGGCACAGCTACGCGGGCGCGGGCTCGACGATCGGTCCGGCGATGACGTTCGGGTATGTGGCGGCGCTGGATCTGGCGGGGGCGCTGTAGCGGTCGTAGGGCTGTCGGCGTGGCCTGGTCATCGCCCGGTCAAGGGATGGCCAGGCCGGGGCCAAGCGGCCGTATGCATTGCGCATGCAACGGGTCGGCAGGGCGGACATAGCCGGATTTGGGGCCTCGGTCGGTGGCTACTGTGATGGCGCGAACAGGTCCACAGCGACCACGACGAGCCACGGGGAAGAGGAGACGGCGGTGGGGGAGCCGAACCGGTCACGCCTTCTTGAGTACACGCAGGGGCTGACGGCCGCGGAGGTGCCCGAGGCGCGCCGGTCCAGCCTGCTCGACTACGCGGAGGCGACACCGCCACCGGGTCCGTCGGCGGACGGGCGCCCGGGGCCCCGGCCCGGGGTGCCGCAGTACGAGACGGCTGTTTTTGTGCCTGCTCATCCTCGGTACGTCGACGCGGTGGACGACGACGGGCGGCCGGTCCGTGTGCCTTTCGTCGTCTACGAACTCTTCGAGCATCCCGCGCGGCACACCGCGGCCTACGCCTTCACCACGGTGGAGAAGCTGGTGGCCGCGTTCGGCGAGGCCCAGCCGTGGGTTCTCACCTCGATCGGGCCGCTCGCCGAGGCGCTGGGGGAGCGGGGCGGCACCGTCGTCCTCGACCCGAAGGTGGAGCAGGGGCGGCACAACTGGCGGCCGGCCGACGTGGCCGCCTACGCGCGGGAGGTGCGCTGATGTCGGCCGACTTCAAGGCGGTGCTGAGCGACCTCACCTCGATGGCCACCACCTTCCACGACCAGGCCACCGACTACCGCAAACTGCACCCCCAGGTCTCCCCGCCCGTGGTGAGCGGCGGGGACGCGGGCCTCGACGACGCGATCAAGGAGGTCGCCCACCTCATCCTCGGTCTGCACCTCGGCTTCGCCGACCGGCTGGACGACCACGGCGACAAGGTCGCGTACGCACGCGACTCCTTCCACCGGCACGACGTCGATGTCCACGGTGTGTTCGAGGACCTGATGGTGGGGGACGGCTGATGAGCGACAGCTGGATCGGCGGCGACATCGGCGGACTGCACACGATGGCCACCACGTACAAGAACGCCAAGGACCAACTCGACGACGTCGTACGGCCGGTGACCAATGCCGTCGAGTCGCTCGTCGACGACGCAGGGTGGAAGGGCGACGCAGCGGAGGAGTTCCGCGCGAAGTGGAGCGAGGACGCGCTGACGGCGGGCGCCTTCGCCAGCCTGGTGTTCGAGGTCGGGGACATCCTCGGCACCCTCGCCGACGCGCTGTCCACGTGCGAGACGGCACTGCAGAACGCGGAACATGTCGCCACGGGCAAGGGCGTGTCCATGGGCGACAAGGGCGTACCCCTGCCCATGCTCACGGCGAACCCGCCCAGCGCGGCTGACCAGAAGACGATCTCCGCGATGACCGAGTACGACACGGTACGCAAGCAGGTCGCGCACACCGCCCAGCACGCCCGGCTGGTCGCCGCGGACAAGCTGCGCGGGCTGTACGCCCAGGTCACGGACAAGGTGTCGACCGGCGACAAGATCACCATCGCGGACGCGCTGCGCGGGCTGTACGCCTACGACGCGGAGGACGCGCGGGCCGGCGGCAAGGAGGCACGCGCCCAGCTCGACGACGCGAAGGCTGCGGAGCAGACGGCGAAGAAGGAACTCCGCGCGGAACGCAAGGCGTACCAGAAAGCGGGCCGCTCCCTCCCCAAGGACCTGCCCGCCAAGGGCGCCTACCGCGACGCCGTCATGCAGGTCGACTCCCTGGAGGAGGCCATCGCCCGCGCCGACGTCGGCAGCAGCAAACTCCCGTACGACCGGCTCCTGAACGTCAAACTCGCCGACGCGGCGGACGCGTTGAGGCTGGGCAAGGGGCTTGAGGCACTGCCGGAGTTCCTCAAGGAGATTCCGGTGCTGGATGTCGCGGCGGCGGCCGCTTGTGGGCTGGTCGAGGCGAAGGACGACCACGACAAGGGGTGGTCCTGGCAGCACTCGGTGACGGTGGATGTCGGGGTGGCCGTGGGGGGTGTGGCGGCGGGGGCGCTGGCGGTGGTGGCGGCGCCTGTCGAGGGTGCGGTGGGGGTGGCGGTCGTCGGGGTCGGTGCGACGATCCTCGCGACCAGCGTCCTTGACCACGCCGTCCACGAGCACTGGAGCGAGGACATCCATGACCACGGCGTGGTCGGCGGTGTACTCACCGGTGCCGGCCATGTCGGCACGGAGACCTGGGACGACGGGAAACGACTGGTGAAGGACGTGTGGCACGGTGTCAAAAGCATCTTCTGAGGTCACCGCCGCCGGGGCCCCCGTGGAGATCCCGAAACTGCCGAAGCTCGGCAGGACCTGGTACAAGCGCGGCGCGCTCTACTGGCTGTGCCGGACCCGCACGACGCTGTTCCTCCTCGTCCTGATGGCGGGGATCTCCTTCTTCTCGCTGGCCCTCTACTCAGGCTTCCGGGACGAGATGCCGCCCACCGTACGCACGGTGTGCGACTGCGTGCAGGTGGTCGCGGCCTGCGCAGCCCTCGTCTGGGGCTGGATCAAGCAGCGCCGGGGACATCGACAGGCCCTCCTGGACCCGCCCAGTCCGAAGCAGACCTGGATCGCCAAGCGCGACCACAACCGGCAGGCCGGCAGGTCGGCCGGCTTCGGCGCCGCGGGCGGGCGGGTGCTCATCGCCCTGGCCGCACCCGTCATGCCGGCCTTCGCCGCGTACCTCGTCGGCTGGCTCGCCGCCTGGACCACCGTCCGCGAATACCCCAGCGAAGTCGGCGCCCGCCGCTGGCTCCAGGAGCACCCCTCCGGAACATGATCCCCTCCGACATCCCCAAGCTCCCCGGACTCGGCACCACTTGGTACAAGCGCGGCCCCCGCTACTGGCTGCGCCGCGCCTCCGGGGCCTTGCTCTGGTTCCTCGTGATGGCCTTCTTCTGCTACATCGCGCTCGTCCTCTACAGAGGTTTCCGCACCAGCCTGCCGCCGACGGTGCGCACGGTGTGGGACTGGGCGCAGGCCGTGGTGTCCGTCATGGCCCTTGTCCGGGGCTGGCGGGTGCAGCGGCGGGACCTCCGCAGGAAGCTGCTGGACCCACCGACGCCCGACCAGGCCCGTCAGGCCAAACGGGACGAAACCCGGCGCTCCACCGGACTGGCCGTCGCGGGCCGAGCTCTCTGGCTGGTCGCGGCACCGGTCGCTCCGGCCCTCGCGGCGGGATGCATCGGCTGGGTGGCCGCCGCCTTCGCCGTCCGCGAATACCCCAGCGAGATCGGCGCCCGTCGAGCCCTAGAGCACAGCCGCAGTCTTACGACCGGTCAGAAACGCCTGCGCTGACGACTCGCCGAGTTCCGTGTTCGCCTCCCGTACGGTCCGTGACCGCAGCGCGAACCCCGCCGCCTCCAACAGCCCGGCCATCGCCTCCGGCCGCCGCCGTTCGAAGTCCAGGCGTACGGGGTGACCGAAGGGTCGGTCGAGGGTGAGGGGTCGGTCGCCCGCCTGGAAGGCGAGCAGCAGATACCCGCCCGGTGCCAGCACGCGCCCGAACTCCGCGAACAGGGACGGGAGTCGGTCCACAGGCGTGTGGATGGACGAGTACCAGGAGATGGCCCCCGCGAGCGTCCCGTCGGGGATGTCCAGCTCCGGCATCGAGCCCTGCCGGAAGCACAGCCCCGGGTTCTCGCGGCGCGCGATCGCGAGCATCGAGGCGGACAGGTCGAGGCCGAAGACGTCCAGGCCGAGGGAGGCGAGATACGCGGTGACCCGGCCCGGTCCGCAGCCCAGATCGGCCACCTGCCCGCCCCCGCCACGGCTCACCAGCCCGGCGAAGGCGGTCAGTACCGTCCCGTCCCGCAGGCCGGCGCCGGATTCCCCCGCGAACATCTCCGCGTAGTCCTCGGCGACCGCGTCGTAGAAGGTCCGGGTGGTGGTCACGAAGTCGGCTTCGGCGGACGGCGTCGATGTCATGGCCGGGGACCCTACCGACGCCCACTGACAACGGCCTCTGACAGGTCCTTCTGGCAACGCCCGTTCCACGCACCCCGGTTCAGGCCACCCCGGCCAGCCGGAGCACCGCCGTCACCCCGGCCGCCCCCAGCACCACCACCACGAACGGCGCCCGCCTCCACGCCAGCACACCACCCACCAGCACCCCGGCCGGCCGGGCCCACCCCGCGAACCCGCCCCCTTCCGTCAGCGCCCCGGTCGCCAGCAGCGCGACCAGCAGCACCACCGCCCCGGCGGACAGCAACTCCTGTACCCGGGCGGAGAGTTCGACCCGCCCGTGCAGCACCGGCCCGACCAGCCGGAAGGCATACGTCCCGACCGCCAGCGCCAGGATCACGGCCACCGTCGGGCTCACGCCACCGCCCCCCGCCGGT
>NZ_JAWOAI010000219.1:0-15658 GCF_033194735.1 Streptomyces sp. W16 | reverse complement strand
ACCAGCGTCGTCTTGCCGGTGCCGGGCGGCGCGACGAGCACCGCGGCACCGCCCGCCTCCAGGGCGGCGTCGAGTCCGGGCAGGGCACTGCGGACGGGCAGCGCGTCGAGGGCGTCGTAGCGGATCACGCCCCCAGTGTCGTACGCCGTGCGAAACGACCTCATACGCGCGCGTGCCCGCGTTCCGTCAGCCCTTCAGTCGTTCGCGCGGTCGCGCTCGCACACGTAGATCGCCGTTCCCGGGATCAGGTTGCCGCGCAGTGGTGACCAGCCGCCCCACTCGGCGGTGTTCCAGGACGGCCACTCCGGCTCGACCAGGTCCACCAGGCGCAGGCCCGACGCCACGATGTCGCGGATGCGGTCGCCGAGGGTGCGGTGGTGCTCGACGTAGACCGCACGGCCGTCGTCGTCCTGCTCGACGTAGGGAGTGCGGTCGAAGTAGGAGGCCGAGACAGTGAGTCCCTCGGGGCCGGGATCGTCGGGGAACGCCCAGCGGATCGGGTGCGTGGCCGAGAAGACGAACCGGCCGCCGGGCCGCAGTACCCGGTGCACCTCGCGCAGCACCAGGGCGGGGTCGGCGACGAACGGCAGCGCCCCGTACGCCGAGCACGCCAGGTCGAAGGAGGCGTCCGCGAAGGGCAGCGCGCCCGCGTCGGCGCACACCAGAGGGAACGATCCGCCGATCCGCAGCGCGTGCTGGAGCTGGCGGTGTGAGAGGTCCAGGGCCACCGGACGGGCACCCTGGGCGGCCAGCCAGCGCGAGCACTGGGCCGCGCCGGCGCCGATCTCCAGGACGTCCTTGCCCTTCAGCTCCTCCGCCGGGCCGAGCAGTTCGGCCTCCACCTCGTCGAGGCCCTCGGGGCCCCACACGAAGCGGTCGTCGCCGAGGAACGTGCCGTGTTCGACCTGGTAGTCGTCCGCGTTCCGGTCCCACCAGCCCCGGTTGGCCCGGGAACTCTCGGTGACGTCGGCGTCACGCCGGGTGGCTTCCGGTTCGAACGTATCGGGCTCTTGGATGATCGGCTCCCTCGTCGTACTCTTCCGTCACCTCTACGGTGCGGCTGTCCCCGGCGGCGTCACTGAAGGGGTGTGTCAGGCCTGCGTGGCCTCGCGGGACACGTTTTGTGCCGGGTATGCGGCGATCCGCCCCGGGTGTGCGCCTTCGCGCATTGACCCTGTCCGGCTGCCCCCGTATGCTACAAGTTGCGCTGCGGGCCTGCGCACCTCAGACGTAGCAGGTTGCGCTCGCATCTGTATGTATGACCCCTCGGTTTTCGAGGCGCCAACGGGACACCCTGGTGTTCTGGACTGGCGCTTCCTTGGCTGTCCGGCCTTCTGCAGAGCGAAGCGAAAAAGGCTCTCGGCGTGAGCAGTACCTACGACTTCAATGTCCGTACCGGAGCCCTTTCCCACATGACGAGCAGCACCGAGACCACCGCCACCACCCCGCAGGTAGCGGTCAACGACATCGGTAACGAGGAAGCCTTCCTCGCCGCGATCGACGAGACGATCAAGTACTTCAACGACGGCGACATCGTCGACGGCGTCATCGTGAAGGTCGACCGGGACGAGGTCCTGCTCGACATCGGTTACAAGACCGAAGGTGTCATCCCGAGCCGCGAGCTCTCGATCAAGCACGACGTCGACCCGAACGAGGTCGTCAAGGTCGGCGACGAGATCGAAGCCCTTGTTCTCCAGAAGGAGGACAAGGAAGGCCGCCTGATCCTCTCGAAGAAGCGCGCCCAGTACGAGCGCGCCTGGGGCACCATCGAGAAGATCAAGGAAGAGGACGGCATCGTCACCGGTACCGTCATCGAGGTCGTCAAGGGTGGACTCATCCTCGACATCGGCCTCCGTGGCTTCCTGCCGGCTTCTCTCGTCGAGATGCGCCGTGTCCGCGACCTCCAGCCCTACGTGGGCAAGGAGCTCGAGGCCAAGATCATCGAGCTGGACAAGAACCGCAACAATGTGGTCCTGTCCCGCCGTGCCTGGCTGGAGCAGACCCAGTCCGAGGTCCGCCAGACCTTCCTCACGACCCTCCAGAAGGGTCAGGTCCGCTCCGGCGTGGTCTCCTCGATCGTCAACTTCGGTGCCTTCGTGGACCTGGGTGGCGTCGACGGTCTGGTCCACGTCTCCGAGCTGTCCTGGAAGCACATCGACCACCCCTCCGAGGTTGTCGAGGTCGGCCAGGAAGTCACCGTCGAGGTCCTCGACGTGGACATGGACCGCGAGCGCGTCTCCCTGTCGCTGAAGGCGACCCAGGAAGACCCGTGGCAGCAGTTCGCCCGCACCCACCAGATCGGCCAGGTCGTGCCCGGAAAGGTCACGAAGCTGGTTCCGTTCGGTGCGTTCGTCCGCGTGGACGAGGGCATCGAGGGTCTGGTGCACATCTCCGAGCTGGCCGAGCGCCACGTGGAGATCCCGGAGCAGGTCGTCCAGGTCAACGACGAGATCTTCGTCAAGGTCATCGACATCGACCTTGAGCGCCGTCGCATCAGCCTCTCGCTGAAGCAGGCCAACGAGGCCTTCGGTGCCGACCCGGCCACGGTCGACTTCGACCCGACGCTGTACGGCATGGCCGCGTCGTACGACGACCAGGGCAACTACATCTACCCCGAGGGCTTCGACCCCGAGACCAACGACTGGCTCGAAGGTTTCGAATCCCAGCGCGAGGTGTGGGAGACCCAGTACGCCGAGGCGCAGCAGCGCTTCGAGCAGCACCAGGCGCAGGTCATCAAGTCCCGCGAGGCCGACGCCCAGGCTGCGGCCGAGGGTGTCGACACCCCGGGTGCGGTGCCGGCTGCGGCCGGTGGTGGCGGCGGCGGTTCGTACTCCTCCGAGGGTGCGGACACCTCCGGTGCGCTGGCGTCCGACGAGGCGCTTGCTGCGCTGCGTGAGAAGCTGGCGGGTGGGCAGAGCTGAACGCCCACTGAGCAGTAGCTCTTGATTGAGGGGCCGTACCTTTCGGGGTGCGGCCCCTCAGTTGTGTTTCGGCTTGCGGCCGGTGGGGGCTGGTCGCGCAGTTCCCCGCGCCCCTTCGGGGGCGCGCCCAGGAGGGGCGCTTTTCCCCGACCTTGTAGAAACGTGCGGGATACATCAGTAACTGCCGTGCCGTAACCGGTTGTTGGGACCCTGCCTCGGTCATTCATGATCGGAGAAGGGGAGCCGGACAATGGCAAGCAACCAGAGCCGACGTGCATTTCTGCGGAACGTGGGTCTCACCGGTGGCGCGGGCACGATGTTCGCCACCATGGGGGCCCTCGGACTCGCCCCCACCGCGCAGGCCGCCCAGCGGGAACAGCCCTTTCGTGCCCTGAACACGAGCGACTTCCACCTCACCGGGCGCGGTGCGGCCAAGGTCGTCATCGTCGGCGGTGGCATCGCCGGACTGACCACGGCGTACGAACTCGGCAAGGCCGGCTACGACTGTACGATCCTGGAGGCCAGGGACCGTACCGGCGGCCGCAACTTCACCGTCCGGGGCGGTGACACGACGACCGACCTCTACGGCAACCGGCAGACCGCCCGTTTCGCCGACGGGCACTACATGAACTGCGGCCCCGCGCGGATCCCGCAGTGGATGATCACCCTCGACTACTGTCGCGAACTCGGCGTCCCCATCCAGGTGTTCACCAACGTCAACGCGGACGCGTACATCTACAACGAGTCCACCGGCATGACCAAGCCCGAGCGCTACCGCACCGCCAAGGCCGATGTCTACGGCTATGTCTCGGAGTTGCTCGCCAAGGCCACCGACAAGGGCGCCCTGGACAAGGAGTTGACCGCCACCGACCAGGAGCGGCTCGTCGAGTTCCTCAAGGGGTGGGGAGAGCTCGGGGACAAACTGACCTATGAAGGCGGGGACTTCCGCGGGTACTCGACCGTTCCGGCCGCCGCGGGTACTCCGGGTGTGCTGCTCGGGGACGTGCCCACCGCCTCCGAGGTCCTCGCCAGCGGTGTCGGCCGCTACTTCTCCTTCGAATTCGGCTTCGACCAGGCCATGTTGATGTTCCAGCCGGTCGGCGGCATGGACCAGATCCCGAAGGCGCTGACCCTGGCGATCGGGGCGCAGCGCATCCGTACCGGGGCGGTCGTCTCGAAAATCACCGACAAGGGGAGTGGTGTTTCGGTCACGTACACCCAGGGAGGCCGTACGAAGGTGGTCGAGGCCGACTACTGCGTCGGCGCCCTGCCGCCCAACATCCTCGCCAAGATCCCGCACAACCTCGGCACCGGCGTCCAGACCGCACTGGAGGCGATCACCCCGTCGTCCGCCGCGAAGATCGGCCTGGAGTACAAGTCCCGTTGGTGGGAGCTCGATCACCGGATCTACGGCGGCATCACCGAGACCGACCAGGACGTCACCCACATCTGGCACCCTTCGTACGGCTTCCACGGTGCGCGGGGCGTCCTCATCGGGTACTACAACTATGACGACAACGCGGACTCGTACGCGAAGCTCACCCCGAAGGGGCGTGAAGAGCGGGCGGTGGCCGCGGGCGTGAAGATCTACGGGGAGAAGTACCGCAGCGAACTGGCATCGTCCTTCTCCCACCACTGGCGTCAGACGCCCCACCTGGAGGCCGCGTGGCACGACACCCCGGGCGGTCCCGACGACGCCCGCTACAAGCCGCTCAACGAACCCACGGGACGCGTCTACTTCGCCGGCGACTGGCTCACCTACACCGACGCCTGGCAGCACGGTGCGTTCTCCTCCGCCCGCAAGGCGGTGACCGCGCTCCACGCGCGCGTGCTGTCCTCGTGACGTGGGCGCCCTCCTGGTGACGCGGGGGAGCGGCGCATGAAAAGGCAGTAAGAGGTGCCTGATCAGGGGCATGGGCGGGAATGCCCATGCCCTGGAGGGCGTTGTGCAGTACGAACACGAGGAGGAGCGGTCACAGTGCTTGATCCGCAGGGTTTGTACGCATGGGAGCCGAAGGGCCTGGCCGTCGTCGACATGGCGCTCGCACAGGAGTCGGCCGGTCTTGTCATGCTCTACCACTTCGACGGGTACATCGACGCGGGCGAGACGGGCGACCAGATCGTCGAACGACTGCTCGACTCGCTGCCCCACCAGGTCGTGGCCAGATTCGACCACGACCGGCTCGTGGACTACCGCGCCCGCCGTCCGCTGCTCACCTTCAAGCGCGACCGGTGGACCGACTACGAGGAGCCCACCCTCGACGTACGGCTGGTCCAGGACGCCACGGGAGCGCCCTTCCTGCTGCTCTCCGGCCCCGAGCCGGACGTGGAGTGGGAGCGCTTCGCCCTGGCCGTCCAGCAGATCGTGGAGCGCCTCGGTGTCCGCCTGTCCGTGAATTTCCACGGCATCCCCATGGGCGTCCCGCACACCCGCCCGGTGGGTCTGACCCCGCACGGCAACCGCACCGACCTCGTCCCGGGCCACCGCAGCCCCTTCGACGAGGCACAGGTCCCCGGGAGCGCGGAGGCGCTCGTCGAGTACCGCCTCATGGAGGCCGGCCACGACGTCCTGGGCGTCGCCGCGCACGTCCCGCACTACATCGCCCGCTCCCCGTACCCGGACGCGGCCCTGACCGTCCTGGAGGGCATCACGGCGGGCACCGGACTGGTCCTGCCGGGCATCGCGCACTCCCTGCGCACCGAGGCCCACCGCACCCAGACGGAGATCGACCGCCAGATCCAGGAGGGCGACGAGGAACTCGTGGCGCTCGTCCAGGGCCTGGAGCACCAGTACGACGCCGCCGCGGGCGCCGAGAGCCGCGGCAACATGCTCGCCGAGCCGGTCGAGATCCCGTCGGCGGACGAGATCGGGCAGGAGTTCGAGCGCTTCCTGGCGGAGCGCGAGGGCGACAGCTAGCCGACAGTCAGCGCCTGCCGGTCGCCGGGTGGCCTGTCAGTGACAGGCCGTAGGCTTCTGTCCATGCTGAAGGTCGGCCTCACCGGGGGCATCGGTGCCGGTAAGAGTGAAGTGTCGCGGCTGCTCGTCGGGTACGGCGGCGTGCTGATCGACGCCGACCGCATCGCGCGCGAGGTCGTCGCGCCCGGAACTCCCGGGCTCGCGGCGGTCGTCGAGGCCTTCGGCGAGGACGTGCTCGGCGCGGACGGCGGCCTGGACCGGCCGAAGCTGGGCACCATCGTCTTCGCCGACCCCGAGAAGCTGGCCGTACTCAACTCGATCGTCCACCCCCTGGTGGGCCGGCGCTCCCGAGAGCTCGAAACCGCGGCGGCCGACGACGCCGTGGTGATCCACGACGTACCGCTCCTCGCCGAGAACGCCCTCGCCGCGCTGTACGACCTCGTGATCGTCGTCGACGCGAGCCCCGAGACGCAGCTCGACCGGCTGGTGCGGCTGCGCGGCATGACCGAGGAGGACGCACGCGCGCGTATGGCCGCCCAGGCGACCCGCGAGAAGCGGCTCGCCATCGCGGACATCGTCATCGACAACGACGTACCCCTTGAGGCGCTTGAGCGGCGCGTCCGGGACGTATGGGCCGAACTCGTGCGCAGGGCACACGCGCCCCAGCAGCCACCCCAGGAATAGCGGGCCTCCTGTCGGGCGTTGAAACGGGCGAGTGAGGGAAGGAATTCGCCGTGCCCGAGAACAGCGGAACGACCGGACGTACTCCGGAGACGCATGTCATCGACTTCCGCGCCGCCGAGCAGCTGCTCGCCGCGCGGGACCCGCGGGGCGCGGTGAAGCTGCTCGACAACGTCATCGACGCGCACCCCGAGAACACCGCCGCCCGCCTGCTGCGCGCGCGTGCCTTCTTCGCCGCCGCGCAACTGCGCCCCGCCGAGCTGGAGTTCACCATCGTCCTGGAGCGCGAGCCGGACAACGCCTTCGCGCACTTCGCGCTCGCCCGCACCTACGAGCGGCAGGGACGCGCCGACCAGGCCAAACGCCACTTCCGGCTGGCCGCCGCACTCGATCCCCAACCGCAGTACCTGAAGGCGGCCCGCTTCGACGGGTAGGCGCACCCCGCGCGGGCCGGGCGGTCGGTCAGGGGTGTCGGTGCTCCGGCGGCCGGTACGGAGGGATGTCGGGGCCCGGCTGGTAGTGCGGGCCCTGGCGCATGTGTCTGAGGATCATGGCCATGTCGATCGTGACGACCAGCCACAGCGCCCCGCAGGCCGCCGCCCACCCCGGGCGGCCGGCGAGCGCGAACGCGGCCGTGCCGAAGATCGTCCAGACCAGCCCCCACACGCTCAGCCAGAATCGCGCCCGCAGCGGACTGCGCGCTGTCGTCGGCTCACTGCCCGTACGCATCAGGATCACTACTCCTCCTTGAAACGTACTCTTCGGGTCGGACGTTCTCCACAGGTAGGAGACTCCACAGGGAGGGGAAACGCACTGTGCTGCCGGACGCCGACGAGCTGCCCGAGATCCTGCTCGACCTCGCCGTACCCCACGAGGACATCAACGAACTGGTCCGACTGAGCCGGGTGTTGGCGCGGGACACCGACGCGATGGGGCTCCTGGAGGAGTGCGTCGAGGCGCTGGTGAAGGACATCGGGGAGCACGGCCACTGGCCCCGGCTCACCGAGCTCCTCCTCGCCCGGCTGCCCGAGGCCCCGCCGGAGATCGGCGCCTACTTCCCCGTGTACGTGTTCGTCGCCGCGCTGCCCCGCACGCGCGCGTACCACCACGAACGCGGCATCCCCGCCGACGTCTCCCGGCGCACCCTCGCCGACCTGGGACGCAACATCGCGGTGCACCACAAACGGTACGGCGGGGCAGGCCTGCCGTTCCCGCAGTGGCTCGTCCCGCACTTCCGCGGCGAGCTGTACCAACTGGGGCGACTGCAGTACGAAAGGGCGCGGCTCGGTGAGCGCACCGCGCGGGCGCTCACCGCGGCCGGGCTGGACGTCGAGCCGGGGGCACCCTGCCTGAACCTGCACATCCCCGACTTCCAAGGACCGCTCTCGCCGGCCGCCTGCGACCGCTCGCTCGACCTGGCCCGCCCGTTCTTCGCCCGGCACTTCCCCGAGGAACGCCATGCGGTCGCGGTCTGCCACTCCTGGCTGCTGGACCGGCAGTTGAAGCAACACCTGCCGGCCGACTCGAACATCGTCCACTTCCAGGAGCGGTTCCGGGTGGCCTACGGCGACACGGAGCCGGCCGACTCCGAACCGGTCCAGTTCGTGTTCGGCAACCCCGCTCTGCCGGCACGGGACCTGCCGCGGCGTACCTCCGTGGAGCGGGCCGTCGGGGACCATCTGCGGGCGGGCGGGCACTGGTACATCGGGCACGGGTGGTTCCCGCTGTGAGCACGGGCCCGCCATCCAATTCTGGCAGGTTCCGCTCCAACGGTTGCCTCTCCAAAGGGAATTGACTCGTAAGGGTGAACCAGTGCGAGTCGGGAACGCGCGTGCGGTTGCGGCCCGTTGGACGGGCATGCGACTCGAAATGCGTGAAGGATACGAGGGGACAGGACCCGGGGCGATCACCCCGGACGGCTGTGCGGTGGAGCTGTACTCACGGCTCCCCGTGGGAGTGGAGCCGGACATCATCGCGGCGTCCGTACCGGCGGGTGCGCGCATCCTGGAGCTGGGCAGCGGGGTGGGGCGGATGACCCATCCCCTCCTGGAGCGTGGATTCAGGGTCACAGCGGTTGACGAGTCCGCCGAGATGCTGGAGCGGGTCCGGGGCGCGCGCACGATATGCAGCCCCATCGAGAATCTCGACCTGGGCGAGACCTTCGACGTCGTGATGCTGGCGTCGTTCCTGGTGCACGCCGGAGACGTCGAGGTGCGGCGCGGACTGCTGCGGACCTGTGTACGGCATGTCGCGGCGGGCGGGTGTGTGCTGATCCAGCGGGAGGGCGAGGACTACCACTCGAACCTGCCGCGCGAGCGCGTCGACCCCAGCGGCTTCACCCTGCGGGTCATGTCGGCGGAGCCGGTCGGCGACGGGGTCGACTCCGTCCACGCCGAGTATGTGTTCCCGGACGCGGTCTGGACCCAGACGTTCCTGGCCCGGCCGTTGACGAAGGATCAGTTCGAGGAGGCGCTCGCGGAGGCGGGACTGAAGGTGGACAGCTATCTGACACCGGACCGGGTGTGGGTGCGGGCGGTGCCGATGGACTGACGGCCTGATGGACGTGATGGACGTGATGGACGTGCTGGACGAACGGGGAAGTCCCGTACTGCGGCGATGAGTTCCTGAGCGGGGGCCGGTCTACCTCTGCGACAGCAACACGGACCGCTTCCCTCAGGAGAACCCCATGTCCCAGACCATCGCCTCTGCCTCTGCTGCTCCCGTCGCGTCCGCGAGCGTCCGCGGTCGCCGTGCCCGGATCGCGCTGCGCGGGCTGCAGGTGCTGCTGGCCCTGTTCTACGGCATCGCGAGCGCGCTGCCCAAGCTGATCGCGCACCCGTCGGCCGTCGAGTCCTTCGACAGGATCGGCTGGGGGAGCGGGGCCATGTACACCATCGGCGCGCTCGAACTGTCCGGGGCCGTCGCGCTGTTGGTCCCGCTGCTGCAGTCGGTGGCGGCGACGGCGCTCAGCGCGCTGATGGTGGGTGCGTTCATCGTGCAGATGACCGTGTTCCACGGTCAGAACGCGGCGACACCGCTGATCCTGATCATTCCGCTGGCCCTGATCGCCTGGGCACGGCGGGGGCAGAACGGGGAGTTGCTGAGGCTGCTGCGACGACGGGCGTGATTTGAGCGCAGGGCGAAGGTGGCGTCCGGTGGGCCCAGGGGCCCGGGCCGGATGTCACCGTTGCGTGCCCCGGCGGGTGTTGTGGCGGGGGGTGCCGTGTGCTCCGCGGTGCGGGTCGGGAGTCTCGTCGGAGGGGCCGGAGGAGGGCAGATCGCGCAGGCGTTCCAGTTCGCGGCGGTCGCGCTTGGTGGGGCGGCCGGTGCCGCGGTCGCGGATACCGGCCGGGGCCACGGTCTCGCGGGGCGGGGGCGGCGGGGAGTTGTCCACATAGCACTCGGCGGCAACAGGAGGGCCGACCCGCTTGCGGATGACGCGCTTCACGACGACGATCCGTTCCCGGCCCTCGTGGCGCAGGCGTACCTCGTCGCCGACGCGGACGGAGTGGGCGGGCTTCACCCGCTCGCCGTTGACGCGGACGTGGCCGCCCTTGCAGGCGGCGGCGCCCATGGAGCGGGTCTTGACCAGACGGACGGACCAGATCCAGCTGTCGATGCGGACGCTCTCGCCGTTCGAGGGACCGGCGGCCTCGGCGGCGGCCACGGCATCGCCCTGCGGCTCGGGCGCAGGGTTCCGGAGCGTGCCGGGGTTCCGGAGTGCGTCGGGGTCCGGGAGAGCGTCGGGGGTCCGGCTCGGGGTCGTGGTCGTCGTCGCGCCGGTTCCGTCGTTGTCGTCGGTCTCGTCGCTCTCGTGCACGCCCTCGGAAGCCATGCCGCGATTTTAGTCCCCGGGGGAGAGCAGGGCATGGCCGTTGCCGATGCTGTCGACGCTGCCGGTCATCGGGATCCGCGGTTTCCCGGCGCTCGGCGCGGTCCTCACCGGAGCCCGTACGGTGAGGGGATGAACCTGTCCGACCTCGATCGCCGGATCACCGGCTGCCGGGCCTGCCCCCGGCTGATCGCCTGGCGCGAGGAGGTCGCCCGCACCAAACGCGCGGCCTTCGCCGACTGGACGTACTGGGGCCGCCCGGTACCCGGCTTCGGTCCCGCCGACGCACCCCTGCTGATCATCGGCCTCGCCCCGGCCGCGCACGGTGCGAACCGGACCGGCCGCATGTTCACGGGCGATCGCTCCGGGGACGTACTGTACGAGGCCCTGTACGACGTGGGTCTCGCCTCGCAGCCGACCGCCGTGAGCGCCGACGACGGCCTGGAGCTGTACGGCGTGCGCATCACCTCGCCGGTGCGCTGCGCGCCGCCCGCCAACAAGCCCACCCCCGAGGAGCGCGACACCTGCCGCTCCTGGCTCGTCGACGAACTGACGCTGCTGCGGCCGACGTTGAAGGCCGCGATCGTGCTCGGCGGCTTCGGCTGGCAGGCCGCGTTGCCCGCGTTCGCGGCGGCGGGGTGGGCCGTGCCGAGGCCGCGCCCCGTGTTCGGGCACGGGGTGCGGGTGCCGCTCGACGGCCTCGACCTCTTCGGCTGCTTCCACGTCAGCCAGCGCAACACCTTCACCGGGAAACTCACCCCCGAGATGCTGCGGGACGTGCTGCGCACGGCGGCCGGGGCGGCGGGGCTGCCGGTCGCGGTATAACCGGTGGCAGGGGGTTCGCGGCGGGAGTTAGGGTCGCCGGATGGGCCTGTATCCGGAGATCGAACCGTACGACCACGGCATGCTCGACGTCGGAGACGGCAACCTCGTCTACTGGGAGACCTGCGGAAACCCGAACGGCAAGCCGGCGGTCGTGCTGCACGGCGGCCCGGGATCCGGCTGTTCCCCGTACTCCCGGCGTTCCTTCGACCCCGCCGCCTACCGGATCGTGCTGCTCGACCAGCGAGGGTGCGGACGTTCGACACCGCACGCGAGCGCCTACGACACCGACATGAGCGTGAACACGACGGCTCACCTGATCGCCGATCTGGAGCTGCTGCGGCGGCACCTGGGGATCGAACGGTGGCTGGTGCGGGGCGGGTCGTGGGGATCGGTGCTCGGACTGCGGTACGCGCAGACGCACCCCGAGGCGGTGTCGGAGCTGGTACTGACCTGTGTCGCCACCGGATCCAATCCCGAAGTGGCGTTGCTGACCAGGGGACTTGGGAAACTCTTCCCTGAGGCCTTCGAGCAGTTCGTCGGTGAACTGCCTGTTGGGGAACGCGACGGGAATCTCGCCGCCGCCTACAACCGGCTCATCGAGTCCCCCGACCGGGCGGTGCGGGAGCGGGCGGCACGTGCGTGGACCGACTGGGAGACGGCGATCATCCCGGCGCCGCCGCGCTCCGAGAAGCGGTACGAGGACCCGGAGTTCCGTATGTGCTTCGCCCGCACCGTCACGCACTACTTCGGCAACGACCACTTTTTCGGCGAGGGCAACGACGAGGGTGTCGTGCTCCGGGACGCGCACCTGCTCAAGGGCATCCCCGGCACCCTTGTCCAGGGCAGCCTTGATCTCGGCAACCTTGTCGGTGTCGTCTGGCGGCTTCAACACGCGTGGCCCGACAGTGAGTTGGTGATCGTGGACGAAGCCGGTCACGACGCGAGTGCGCCGGGTGTCGCGGAGGCGCTGGTGGCGGCTACGGACAAGTACGCGCGCCGTTAGCCCAGTTGGTCGGCTAGCCCGGTTGGTCACCGAAGAGATGCCGCACCGTGGACCGGTAGTTCGCCTGGACGTGGCTGAGGGCGTGGGCGCGGGCCCGGTCCGGGTCGCCGGAAGCGATGGCCTCGTACAACTCCACGTGCTCGGTGAGGAGTTGGGGCCACTCCTCGTTCTGCCGGGTGAGCCAGCGCAGTCGGCCGTCGACCGGTTCCATGACCGAGATCAGCAGGCTGTTGCCGGCCAGGGCCAGGATGCGGTCGTGGAAGCGGGTGTTGACGTCGGTGATCGCCTCGGCGTCGTCGGACCTGGTGGCTTCCGCCGCGCTGTCCAGCAACTCCCGTAGTTCGGCGAGTGCTTGAGGGGTGGCGCGGGACGCGGCGAGCCCGGCCGCGTACACCTCCAGCGCCTCGCGCAGCTCGAAGAGTTCCTTGACGTCGGTCGGGGTCAGGCGTCGTACGACCGTACGGCGGGCCGACTCGAACAGGACGAAGCCCTCCGCGACCAGGGCCCGGATCGCCTCCCGGACCGGCACTCGCGAGACCCCGAAGCGTTCGGCCAGCTCGCGCTCCACCAGCCGGTCTCCGGGGCGGAGGCGACCGGCGATGATGTCCTGCCGCAGGGTGGCCAGGACGCGTTCGCGCACCGCTCCGAGGGGTTCGATCTTCGCTGTCATGGAGCTCATGGGGCCATCTTCGCCGACTCCGGGGGTGTTTTACGGAGCGTTAACAACGGTGACATCGGTCGGAACGGTTGACGGGAGGACTATGACGGCAGTTTGGTATACCAAACGACACCGGCAGTCGTCCTGTTCCCTCTTCTCCCACCCCCACCCCTCCTCGCACCTCCGTCCCCTTGCCCTGGAGGCCCCGTGTCCCTCGCCGACCGTGCCGAAGTCACCGGCGCACCAGCGTTCGTCCCCGACCCCCGGCTCACCAACGAAGACCTCGCCCCCGCCGACAAGCGCAACTGGAAGGTCTTCGACCTCTTCGCCATGTGGATGTCGGACGTCCACAACCTCGGCAACTACACGTTCGCCGCAGGCCTGTTGGTCCTCGGCATGAACGTCTGGCAGGTCTTCACCTCCCTCCTCGTCGGCTTCGTGCTCATCTACGTCGGCATGAACTGGATGGGGAAGATCGGGCAGGCCCATGGCGTCCCGTTCCCGGTCGTCAGCCGCATCAGCTTCGGGGTGTGGGGCGCGAACATCCCGGCCCTCATCCGGGCCGTGATCGCCATCATGTGGTACGGCATCCAGACCTACCTCGCCTCCGTCGCCGTCAACGTGATGCTGCTGGCAGCCTGGCCGGGCCTGGAGTCCTGGACTCACCACTCCTTCCTGGGACTTGACGCCCTGGGCTGGGTCTCCTTCGTTTCGCTGTGGCTGATCCAGGCGGTGATCATCAGTCAGGGCATGGAATCCGTAAGGAAGTTCCAGGACTTCTGCGGTCCCGCGATCTGGCTGGTGATGATCGCGCTGGCCATCTGGGTGCTGGCGAAGGCCGGTTGGTCGATCTCCCTCACCTCCACCCCGCACCCGGTCTCGTTCGGCGAGCAGTGGCGCCAGTGGTTCGGCGCGATCGGCCTGATCCTCGCCACCTACGGCACGCTGATGCTCAACTTCTGCGACTTCTCCCGCTTCGCGCCCGACTACAAGACCGTCCGCCGCGGCAACTTCTGGGGCCTGCCCATCAACTCCACGGCGTTCGTGGTCGTTTCGGTGATCGTGACGGCCGGCTCGCTGGAGGTCTGGGGCCAGGCCATCACCGACCCTGCCGAGCTGGTCGCCAAGGTCGGCAACACCTGGGTGATGGTGCTCGGCGCGTTCACGTTCGCCGTCGCCACCATGGGCGTCAACATTGTCGCCAACTTCGTCTCCCCGGCGTACGACCTGGCCAACGTCTGGCCGCAGAAGATCACCTTCAGGATCGGCGGCATGATCAGCACGGTCGCCGCGCTGGTGGTGACCCCCTGGAACCTCTTCTCCAACCCGACCGTCGTCAACTACTTCCTCGGCGGCCTCGGCGCCTTCCTGGGCCCGCTGTTCGGCGTGATCATGGTCGACTACTACTGGGTGAAGCGCGGCCGGGTCGACGTACAGGAGCTCTTCGACGCGACCCCCGGCTCCCGCTACTACTACAGGAAGGGCGTCAACCCCAAGGCCCTGTGGGCGTTCCTGCCCTCGGCGGGCGTCGCGGCCGTACTCGCACTCGTGAAGACGTTCAGCGACGTCGCCCCGTACTCCTGGTTCATCGGCACGGCACTCGGCGCCGGCCTCTACCTGCTGATCTGCCGCACCGATCGAGCCACCGCCGAGCCCGCTTCCGAACCGGTGGAGGTCTGAGCGGAGTGCGCATCGTCGTCACCAACTGCAACACCACGCAGGAGATGACCGAGGAGATCGTACGAGGTGCCCGGGCCGCCGCAGGCCCGGGCACCACCGTGACCGGACTGACCCCCGCGTGGGGACCGGAGTCGGCGGAGGGCTGGCTCGACAGCTACCTGTCCGCGGCGGCCGTCATGGACCTGCTGCGGACATACGACGGCCCGCGCTACGACGCCGTCGTCATGGCCGGTTTCGGGGAGCACGGACGGGAAGGCGTCCGGGAGTTGGTGGACGTGCCGGTCGTCGACATCACCGAGGCGGCTGCCCATCTCGCCTGTCTGCTGGGCCGCAGGTACGGCGTCGTCACCACGCTGGAACGGTCCTGCGGCCAGATCGAGGACAGCCTGGAGCTGGCGGGGGTGGGCCGCAACTGCGCGGCGGTCGTGGGCACGGGGCTGAGCGTGCTCGACCTGGGGGACGACGGGGAACGGACGGAGATGGCGTTCCTCGCGGCGGCGGAACGGGCGCGGGGAGCCGGAGCCGAGGTGCTGGTGCTGGGCTGCGCCGGGATGACGGGGCTGCAGCGGGCGGTGGGGGAGAAGCTGGGGCTGCCGGTGGTGGACGGGGTCGGCGCGGCGGTGAAGCTGGCGGAGTCGCTGGTCGGGCTGGGGCTGAGGACGAGCAGGGCGGGGAGCTATGCGAGCCCGGTGCCTAAGAAGAGGTTGTGGGGCAGCGCCCCTTCAGGGGCGCGGGGAACTGCGCGACCAGCCACGACGGCGCAGCAGCCGCCGGACAACACATCGCGGCACTCTCGGTAGCGCATCCGTAGGGGTGATCTTGCAGCGACCTGACCAGCGCTACGGCGACTCGTGGACGCGTGCCCCACAGACTCCCGGAAGGACGAGCCCTCATCGGCAAGAACGGAGCCTCCCTTGCCCACGCCGGTACAGCGAGCCCTCCTCGCCACGCTCCTCGCAGGATTCTGCTGCGCCGGGGCAACCCGCGACGTACCGGAACCCTTCTGGACCACCCCCGACTCCCCAGCCGCGCGACAGGCGGCCACCTGGCGCGAGGACGGCCGAACAGCCGACGCCACGCTGATGGACCGCATCGCCGCCAGACCCGAGGCCGAGTGGCTCAACGGACCCGACCCCGGACC
>NZ_JAWOAI010000218.1:0-15683 GCF_033194735.1 Streptomyces sp. W16 | reverse complement strand
GGGCCTGCCGCCGCTGGGTCAGCCGGGGGCCGGCCAGCGGGATCAGCACGCCGACGACGATCAGGACAGCGCCCAGTCCGGCGGCGGCCGGCGAGACGGTCGTACCGAGCTCCGTCCAGTCCCGCCCGCACCAACGCGCGATCGCCGCCGCGAACTTGGTCAGGCTGTACCCGGCGCCGAACAGCGAGCCGACGCCCAGCGTGACCAGCCCGGCGCGGAGCCAGCCGTGCACCTGCCGGGCCCAGCGCAGCGACGACACCGTGGTGACACTGACGGCGGCGAGGTGCCCGGCCAGATACAGCACGATCATCTCGGAGATGAACGGTGTCGTCGCGTAGTAGGTGTCGAAGTCGGTGCGGCGCTCCACGGGCGTGTGGCCGAGCGCGAACATCACGGCGATGCCGACGAGGACGATCGTGTAGGCCACGATCCAGCGGCGGGCGGTGCGGTGGACGTGCGGTCCGCCCCGCCAGTAGACGATCAGGACCTGGGAGGACGCGCTGTACGCGGTGATCGACGCGTACGTCAGCGGTGCGGCGAGGTTGGTGACGCCGCTGAGGTGGTTGATCGCGCCGACGGTGGGCGGCGCCCCGAGGAAGAAGCAGGCCCCGGCCAGGGCGAGGAGCACGCAGATGACACGGAGATAGGGGTCGCGCCAGTGGCGTATGAGATCCGGGGCCTTCACCAGCATGCCCAGCCACAGCAGGCCGCAGCTGAGGTAGTTGATGAGGCCGCTCATTTTCTGGTCCCGCGGTAGTTGAGGGCGGCGCCGATGCGCCCGGCGACGCCCTGCTGCGTACCGTCGTCGGTCCCGGCGGGGCCGTGCGCGGAGTCGGCGCCGGCCGTGGACTCCAGCCAGGGGCGCAGCCGCCCGCTCATCAACATGCCGAACCTGTCCGCCTCTTGTTCGTCGGCGAGGCTGAAGTCGGAGCGGGCGGCGACGGGCCGGGGGCCGCGCTCGGCGGTCAGTGTGGGGCCGGGGCGGGTGGTGCGCCGGTGCATGTGCCACACCTCGTGGCTGAAGATCACGATCTGGTGCCAGGCGGCTGCCCGTTTGTCGATGACGATGACGTCGTAGGTGTCGCCCTCCAGCCACAGCCCGCTGGCGGTGTGCGGCGGGAACACCTCGCGGCGCACCACGACTTCACGTCCCCGCCAGCGGATGACGGAGGCGAGCAGCGCGTCGAACAGGGCCTCGGGTTCGGCGGGGACCGGGACGTGCATGGGGTCGATGAGGGCGCCGGCGAGCCGCCTCATCTCCTTCTTCGTGCGCACCGCTGCAATATGCCAGGACATATGTCGCCTCAGCCACCTCACCGTCGCCGCGGCAGCAGGAAACCGGCCGCTTCCACCGAGAGGGGGACCGAGGTGATCCAACGTCTGGCACGTCGGGTCGCGTTCGAGTGATCGGACAGCTCTCCGAGGAAGGTCGTCACCACGTCGTACGCTCCCTCTTCTCGCCGTCCGCCGCACAGCCGGTCCGAGGTTACGCGTCCACAACTGCCGTCGTCATGTCGTCCGGTGGCCGTTGTGGGACCGGGAACGACCGCTGTGTCCGGAAATCGACCCCGAGAATGAACGTTGCACTGTGCTCAACCCATTGACGTGGACGCGCTTCGATTTTACGTTCCCGTTCGAAGTTACGAGCGCTATACGGCATTTCGAACATGACGGGACTCCTACCGGCAGGGGCAGGGCATGGGACCACGTGAGCCGAATCGCGGGCACCTCCCGGCCGTGGCCGGCCACGGCCTCGCGCCCGGCCGTCTCCCGGATCCCCCGGGCATGGATCCGCTCGCCAAGTACGGCGTGAAAGAAGCGGACGTGCGGCGGGCCAGTGACTCACCGACGGAGGTACCGAGTTGAAGCGCCCGAGACTGACGACCCTGCTCGCCGCCGCGGTGATCGCACTCCTCCCCGCCACGGCCGAGGCCGACGTCACCTACCCCGACCCACAGCCCGTCACAGGCCAGCAGATCATCCACGACCCCACGGTTCTCCGCCTCAAGTCCGGTGGCTACGTGGCCTATTCGACCGGCGGCGTCATCGGCGCCCGCACCTCCAGGGACCGCGTCCGGTGGGACGACGCGGGCAACGCCTTCGCCGCGCCCCCGAGTTGGTGGTACGAGTACAACTCGACCGGCGACCCCTGGGCCCCCGACCTCTCCCACCGGGCCGGCCGCTACTGGCTCTACTACGCCGTCTCCTCCTGGGGCACCAACCACTCCGCGATCGGCGTCGCCACCTCCCCGACCGGCCTCCCCGGCACCTGGACCGACCACGGCAAGGCCTTCACCTCCGAGACCACGGACGCCTGGAACGCGATCGACCCGGCCGTCGTGCAGGCCGACGGCAGACTCTGGATGGCGTTCGGCTCGTACTGGACGGGCATCCGCCTGGTCGAGCTCGACCCCGCGACAGGCAAGGCACTCGCCGGCGCACCGGTGGCCCAGCTGGCGACCCGCCCGGACGCGCCGTACGCGGTGGAGGGCGCGTATGTCGTCCACCACGGCCGCTACTACTACCTCTTCGCCTCCTACGACGCCTGCTGTGCCGGCGTGAACTCCACCTACAAGATCAGGGTGGGCCGCTCGACGTCGGTGACGGGCCCCTACGCCGACAGCACGGGCAAGCCGATGCTGGAGGGCGGCGGAGACCTGCTCCTGGCAAGCCACGGCCGCTACATAGGCCCGGGCGGAGAATCCGTCTTCCAAGACAAAGGTAAGGATGTCTTGGCATACCACTACTACGACGGCGACGATAACGGCACCCCAAAGCTGGGGCTCAACACCCTGAGCTGGACAAACACCGGCTGGCCAAAGGTCTTTTAGCTTTTAGGGGCGCGAGGCTGTATCGATATGCGGCTCCGCCGCGTGAGCGCGACCAGCCACAACGCACCGGCAGACAAAACTCAACCCCCGGAAGGAAGCAATGCGCACCGCCCGCTTCACCCTCGACCCCGCCTTCACGATCGGCGAAGTCAACCCCCGCCTCTTCGGCTCCTTCGTGGAACACCTCGGCCGCTGCGTCTACACCGGCATCTTCGAACCGGACCACCCCACCGCGGACGAGGACGGAATCCGCCAGGACGTCCTCGACCTCGTCCGTGAACTCGGCGTGACGGCCATCCGCTACCCCGGCGGAAACTTCGTCTCCGGCTACAAGTGGGAGGACTCGGTAGGCCCCGCAGGGAACCGCCCCCGCCGCCTCGACCTGGCGTGGCGCTCGACGGAGACGAACCGTTTCGGCCTCTCGGAGTACATCGGGTTCCTGAAGAAGGTCGGCCCCCAGGCGGAGCCGATGATGGCGGTCAACCTGGGCACCCGGGGCGTCGCCGAGGCCCTGGAACTCCAGGAGTACGCCAACCACCCCTCCGGCACCACCCTCTCCGAGCAGCGCGTCGCCGACGGCGACAAGGAACCCTTCGGCATCAAGGTCTGGTGCCTCGGCAACGAGATGGACGGCCCCTGGCAGACCGGCCACAAGACGGCCGAGGAGTACGGCAGGATCGCCGCCGAGACGGCCCGCGCGATGCGCCAGATCGACGCCGGTGTCGAACTCGTCGCCTGCGGTTCCTCTTCCCAGGCGATGCCGACCTTCGCCGCATGGGAGTCGACGGTCCTCCAGGAGACGTACGACCTGGTCGACTACATCTCGCTGCACGCCTACTACCAGCCGCTCGACGGCGACCTCGACTCCTTCATCGCCTCCGCCGTCGACATGGAGTCCTTCATCGAGAACGTGGTCGCGACCGCCGACCACGTGGGCGCCCGCCTGAAGTCGAAGAAGAAGATCAACCTCTCCTTCGACGAGTGGAACGTCTGGTACACGGCGGACTGGGAGGAGCACACGAAGAACGCGGACCCGGCCGACTGGCCGGAGGCGCCGCGCCTGCTGGAGGACAACTACAGCGTCATGGACGCCGTCGTCTTCGGCTCGCTCCTGATCGCCCTGCTCCGGCACGCCGACCGCGTCACCGTCGCCTGCCTCGCCCAGCTCGTCAACGTGATCGCGCCGATCATGACCGAGCCGGGCGGCCCGGCCTGGCGACAGACGACGTTCTTCCCGTTCGCACAGGCCTCGAAGTACGGCCGCGGCCAGGTTCTGGACGTCCGCGTCGACTCCCCGACGCACGAGACGAAGCAGTACGGCGAGGCCGACCTGCTGCACGCCACGGCGGTGCGCGGCGCGGACGGCTCGGTCACGGTGTTCGCCGTCAACCGCAGCCGCACCGAGTCGCTCCCGCTCCAAGTCGGCCTGAACGGGCTCGACTTGACGTCGGTCGTGGAGCACAGCGCCCTCGCGGACGCCGACCCGGACGCCCGCAACACCCTGGCCGACCCGGAGCGGGTGGCCCCGCACCAGGCCGAGGGCACCGCCCTCCAGGACGGCACCCTGACCGCCGTACTGGAGCCGCTGTCCTGGAATGTGATCAGGCTCGCGTAGATCCAAAAAGAACTAGCGGCCGGGGGAGGCCACCGGCGAGACCGGTACTCCTCCGGCCGCGCTGCCCAGCAGGGTCAGGCGTACGTCCTTGGGGCCCGCCGGTGTGGTGCCGTCGGACAGGACGGCCAGGGCGAGTGTGTTGGTGCCACGTGTGCGGAGGATCCCGTTCGGCAGGGCGAAGGTGTGCTGTGGGCCCACGTCGTTGATGTACTGGCCCATGTTCCAGCCGTTCAGAAAGATCTGGACGCGGTAGGCGCGCGCCGGGTCGTCGTCGAGGACGAGGCCGATCGAGGCGTCGATGCCGGTGTCCACGGCGAGCTTGAAGGTGGTCCGGTACCAGGCCACGCCCTGCCGTTTGTCGGCGCGGGGGAGGGTGACGGCGTCCCAGCCGGAGTCGGCGAAGTCCGGCAGATGCCAGCCCTCGCGTTCGCCGTACAGGCCGCCGTTGTTCTGCGGACCGCGCACCGGGTCGGGTGCCGTCTCGCCCTGGAGGCGCCAACTCACCTTCGGGGAGGCGCCCTTGAAGGTCGCCGCGGTCAGGCCGCGCGCGACCTTGTGGGTGTCGAGGGCCTTGCCGTCCTGGTCGTGCTGCATCCGCCGGACCAGGACGGACAGGACGTACGGACCGGCCGTGCGCAGCTTCTTCGGGACCGCGAGGGTCGCCTTGGCGGTCCAACTGCCCTGCCGCACACTGCTGGTGGTCGGCACCGGCATCCGGTGGGTGCCCAGCGGTTCGCCGTCGAGCCAGGCCATCAGCAGGCCCTGGGTACCGGTGCTGTAGGCGAGGGTCACCGATTCCAGGGCGTCGGCGGCGGCCGTGGTGAACCGGCCCCGATACCAGACGTCGCCGTAGTGGAAGCCGTAGTCGTCCGCGAAGAGGACGGGCTGTCCGGAGGGTACGGGCGTCGTGCTGAACGTCGAAGTCCGGTTCGCCGGCGTCCACTTGGAGTCGTCGAAGGCGACCGCGGCCTCCTGGTTCTCCACCTTCCGCCGCCAGCCGCCGAGTGCGGGGAGCGGTACCGCGGGCACTCCCGGCAGCAGCACGCCCGGGTTCGAGCGCAGGCTGCCCGCGTTGGTGACGGTCGAGGGCACCGCCTGCCCGTTCCAGGTGACGTCGGTGATGCCGCGCGGCCCCCACACCTCCAGGCCGGTCTCGCCGATGGTGTCGCCGGTGAGGTGGGCGGTCGTACCGCTGATCGTGGCCTCGCGGAGCAGCGCCGGGCCGTAGACCAGCGCGGTTCCCGAGCCGGTCTCGTACGGCCACAGGCGTACCGAGGTGGCCTCGTCGGCGAAGACCAGCAGGAGGGGGTTGTCGACGCCGCCGCCCTGGACGAGGACCCGGGTCAGGCCGCCGACGCCGAGCGGGACGGTGACGTGCAGGATGCCGCGGTCCCAGACCCAGGCGGCCTGCGCGTCGAGCCGGGTCACCACCGGCTCCTCCGGGCACTCGACCACGGCGTGCGCCATCTCGCCGCGCTTCCCGGCGAACACGGCGATGTCCTGGCGGCCGGCGGTGAGGAACATCATCGGTGTCGCGGTCGAGTACCTCAACCTGCGCCCGCCGAGGGCGAGATGGGTGACGAGGAGGCGGGCGTCCTGGGCCGGGACGGTGACCTCGATGTCGTCGTCCGCGGTCGACAGGGTCGAAGTGACCTCCACCGCGCTGTCGTTGCGCAGGACGTAGACGTGGGAGCCGGTGTCGGCGTTGGTGAGGTGGTACGCCTTCAGGCCGGCCACCGCGACGTCCGCCGCCCGGTCCAGCTTGGCGAAGTCGGGCACGGTCCGCAGCAGATGGCCGAGCTGGTGCATCGGGACGAGCTTCGCGGTCGGGTTGCGGCCCTCGTCGAAGGCGGCGCCGTAGTCGTACGACGTGTAGACGACCGGCGCCGGCAGCCAGCCCCACGAGGTGCCGCCGAAGGTCATGTAGACGTTGTGCAGGGTGAGTCCGTTGGCGAGGTTGGTGAGGTAGAAGCGCCGCTCGTACGCCGCGTCACGCGTCCGGCGGGACTCCGCGTACCCCTTCCCCTCGAACCAGGACCCGCCCCACGGATCGAACCAGCCGCCCCCGAACTCCGGTACGAAACCAGGGGTCTTGGGGCTGGCGGTCGCCCCGCCCTTCGCCCCGCCGATCCCGAAGTGGCCCCAGTCCGGCGGCGGTTGGGTCGGCGTCGGATAGCCGTCGAAGCCGTACAGCCAACCGCCCGTGTCGCCGCCGGTGTCGAAGGAGCCCGGGGTCCAATAGCCGTTGCGGCCCTTGTCGTTGTGGAACAGGGGGACGTCGATGCCGTCGGCGCGCACCTTCTTGTACAGGTGGGACATGTAGGCGGCGCCGGTCGGCTGGGTGGTCTGGGCGTCGTACTCGTTCTCGATCTGGTAGAGGAGCACCGTGCCCGTGCCCCGGGTGAACAGGTGCTTGGACACGATGGAGTTGACCTGGGTCAGCCACTCGTCGACGTGCGAGAGGTACGTCGGATCGGCCGTCCTGGCGGTGCCCTTGGTGGCGGTCAGCCAGCCGGGGAAGCCGCCCGCGTCGATCTCCGCGTTGATGTACGGGCCCGGGCGCAGGATGACGTAGAGGCCGGTCTCGGCGGCCGTGCGCAGGAACAGGTCGAGGTCGCGGACGCCCGTGAAGTCGTAGTGGCCCTGCGCGGGGGAGTGGTAGTTCCACGAGACGTAGATGCTGACCGCGTTGTAGCCGAAGGCGCGCATCTTCTGCAGGACGTCCCGCCACAGGGACGGGCTCGGCAGCCGGAACGGGTGCATCTCGCCGGACCACAGGACCAGGCGTCTGCCGTCGACGACCAGGGAGTAGCGGTCGTAGCCGATCGTGTGCGGCAGTCCGTCCGCGCCCGGCGGGGCGGGGGGCGGGCCGGTCGGCACGACGTGCGCGGCGTACGCGTCCGGGGAACCGGCGCTGCCACCGCCCAGCGCGAGTCCGAGCGCGGCCGTACCCGCGAGGGTGCTGAAGGTACGCCTGCTCAGCTCCACTGGAAGCTCCTTTCGGGTCCGGTCCGTCGGCGGCACGTGCGAAGCCATTTTCCGTGGTGATCCTTGGAGGCCGTCGTGCGGGGTCATTCTGTACGCCAGAACGGCCCACAATGGACGCATGAGGATCTCGGCACGGGCGGATTACGCGGTACGGGCGGTACTGGAGCTCGCCGTACAGGGTGACGACGGCCCGCTGAAGGCCGAGACCATCGCCACCACCCAGGGCATCCCGCACAAGTTCCTGGAGGGAATTCTCGGTGATCTCCGGCGCGCCGGGATCGTCGACAGCCGGCGCGGCGGGGGCGGCGGCTACCGGCTGGCGCGCGCCGCGACCGTGATCACCGTCGCAGACGTCATCCGCGCGGTGGACGGCCCGATCGTGTCGGTGCGCGGCGAACGCCCCACGGGCCTCGCCTACACCGGCTCCGCCGAACCCCTCCTCCCCCTGTGGATC
Organism: Streptomyces sp. W16; assembly: GCF_033194735.1. Taxonomy (NCBI): domain Bacteria; kingdom Bacillati; phylum Actinomycetota; class Actinomycetes; order Kitasatosporales; family Streptomycetaceae; genus Streptomyces; species Streptomyces sp. W16. The sequence continues at coordinate 7,795 of NZ_JAWOAI010000218.1, read as the reverse complement.
GCGCTGCGCGCCAACGTCCGTAAGATCCTGGAGGGCGTCACGCTCGCGGACATCGCGGCGGACGAACTGCCGGAGCCGGTACGGCGGTTGGCGGCGGAACCGGCGGCCTGGGAGAACCCGTGACAACTCGGAGTGCCTGCGCGGCGGTGCTGGCCGGCTGCGCGGTTCTCGCCGGCTGCTCCTCCCCGGTACCGGCCAGTGACGCCGCTCCCGGGGATCCGTTCACCCGGACCTTCGCGGAGGGCCGGCGTCCCGCTGTCGCGGATCTCACCGGGACCTCGTTGGAGGGGAGTGCCATCCGGCTGTCGGACTACCGGGGCGAGGTCGTGCTGATCAACGCCTGGGCCTCCTGGTGCGCCCCCTGCCGGGCGGAGGCGCCCGAGCTGCGGCTGGTCCAGGAGACGTGGGGCGGGCGTGGGCTGCGGGTGCTGGGGCTCGACAACGACAGCAGCCGGGCCGCCGGGCTCGCGTTCCAGAAGGACCACCACCTGAGCTATCCGTCGCTGCACGATCCCTCGGGGAAACAGGCCCTGCGGCTGCCGCGCGGGCTGGTGAACACGCAGGTGATGCCGTACACGATCGTCGTCGACGTGGCGGGGAAGGTGGCGGCGACGCGGATCGGAGCGGTGACGCGGAACCAGCTCGCGAAGATCGTCGAGCCGCTGCTGCCGAAGTAGCCGTCCTCATTCGTGTCTCAGGCTGCGCTCAGATTGACCCCCTAGCGTCACCTCCCGTTCATCCCTACCGGATCGGTGGGAAAACCAGGGACGACGGGACGCACCACATGCGCACGCTGATACTGCTCGCCCTCGCGGGCCTGGGGGCCCAGCTCGTGGACGGCAGCCTCGGCATGGCCTACGGGGTCACCTCGACGACGCTGCTGCTGGCCATGGGGACGAATCCGGCCGCCGCCTCCGCCACCGTCCATCTGTCCGAGATCGGTACGACCCTGATGTCGGGGGCCTCGCACTGGCGGTTCGGGAACGTGGACTGGAAGGTCGTCGTGCGGATCGGCGTACCGGGCGCGGTGGGGTCGTTCCTGGGGGCGACCGCACTGTCGAAGCTCTCGACGGAGGTCGCGGAGCCGGTGATGTCGCTGATCCTGCTCGGGCTCGGCGTGTACGTCATGTCCCGGTTCACCTTCAAGGGGCTGCCGGAGGGGCAGCTCGGCAAGCCGCTCAGGAAGCGGTTCCTGGCGCCGCTGGGCCTGGTCGCCGGGTTCCTGGACGCCACCGGCGGGGGTGGCTGGGGGCCGGTCGGTACGCCCGCGCTGCTGGCCAGCGGGCGGATGGAGCCACGCAAGGTGATCGGGTCGGTCGACACGAGCGAGTTCCTGGTCGCGGTGGCGGCGAGCCTCGGCTTCCTGTTCTCGCTGGGGTCCCAGGGGCTGAAATGGACCTGGGTGATCGCCTTCCTGCTCGGCGGCGTGGTCGCGGCGCCGGTCGCGGCCTGGCTGGTCCGGCTGGTGCCGCCCCGGGTGCTGGGCTCGGCGGTCGGCGGGATCATCGTCGTGACCAACGTCCGTACGCTGCTCAGGAGCGACTGGATCGGCGCGTCCGGAGTGCTGAGCAGTGCGGTCTACGTCGTGCTGTACGCGATGTGGGCTGCCGCTCTGGCGTACTCGGTCCGCGCCCATCGCCGGGACGAGGCGAGGAAGGCACGGACCGAGTCCGAGTCCGCCGAAGGGCGGCAGCCCGTCAGGGTGTGATCGGCGCTCGCCGATCAGTGCTCTCTGATCAACTGCCTCCCGGTCAGGTAGTGCTGACGCCCACGGCCAGGGTGGCCGTGTAGCCGTCGGAGACGCTCGTGCCGAGCGCGGTCAGGGTGAGCAGGCCGGACTCGGCCCCTCCGTCGTCGTAGATCGAGTCGTCGGCGAGGACCGTCTCGGCGGTGGTGTTGTCCGAGTACGGCGAGGTGGCCTGCACCTTCTCGTTGAGGTCCGCGTCGAAGAACAGCTGGCCGGTGTGGACGACTGTGCCGCCGGTGTAGGTGCCGTCGGCGATGGTCACGTCCGTGTGCACCCGCATATGGACGTGGACGGCGCGGGAGACGTAGTGCCCCGGCCAGATGGAGATGAGGCTCGCCTCGCCGTTGGAGTCGGTGAGGACACCGCCGCGCAGGAAGGTGCCGTCGTCGTCCTCGGTGTGGCCGTTCTTGCCGACGTAGCCGGAGTACTCGCCGAGCGCGTCGCAGTGCCAGAGCTCGACGAGGGCGTCGGCGAGCGGCGCGCAGTCGTTGTCCTGGTCGACGACGGTGAAGGTGTACTGGACCTCGACGCCCTCCTTGGTCTCCCTGATGTCCTCGCGGATCAGGGCGCCGTCGAGCGAGTACGGCCCCTCGGTGACCTCGGCGGTGAGGGTGCAGACGCCGCTGGAGGCGGAGGCGGACGCGTCGGTGGAGACGGTGCTGGTCGCCTCGTCGGTGGCCGTCGAGGTGGCCGTGACCGTGTCGGCGGAGGCGAGGCCGGCCGCCACCAGGCCGCCCGCCACGGCCACGGTGCCGCCGCCGATCAGGACCCGGCGGCGCTGCATCCCCTTGTCCCGGCGGTGCCGGGCGGGCTGTTGGTCGTGCTGCTCGTTGTGCTCTCGTTTTCCCGTCATGACAGCGAAGTTAGGGCCGTACCTGAAGGATTCCTTAATGTGCGGCTGTGAAGGCCCTGGGGATGGATCGGTCAACGCCCCCTTATTTCAACAGAGTTCACACACTGTGGAGAGGGTGTGAAAGACGCGTCTGTGAATGGCCTGAGTTCGACCTGACCGTTCCGTGTGCGGCTTCCTACGATGCGAGCGCCCCGTCGGTCTTCACAGGAACTTCATTGTTTCTTCAAAGACTTGGGGCACAGCCACCCCCCAACACAAGGAGAAACCATGCCTGGTGGGCTCCTCCTGAGTGGTGCGGTCGCCGCACTGCTCGCCACCGCGCTGCCGTCCGCGCAGCACTCGTCGTCGCCCGTCTTCGACGACCCGCCGCCGGACAAGATCGTCATCAACGTCGCCACCGTGAACGGTTCGGGCTGCCCGCAGGGCACGACGGCGGTCGCCGTCTCCGAGGACAACACCGCCTTCACGGTGACCTACAGCGCGTATCTCGCCCAGGTCGGCGGCAACTCCGACCCCACGGCGTTCCGCAAGAACTGCCAGCTCAACCTGGTCGTCCACGTCCCGCAGGGCTTCACGTACGCCATCGCGAGCGTGGACTACCGCGGCTTCGCCTCGCTCCAGCGCGGTGCGAGCGGTGCGCAGAAGGCCTCGTACTACTTCCAGGGCTCGTCGAACACCGTGGCCAAGAACCACCCGTTCAGCGGCCCCTACGACGACAACTGGCAGGCGACCGACAGCACCGACTGGGCCCAACTGGTGTGGGCGCCCTGCGGAGTTCAGCGCAACTTCAACATCAACACGGAGCTGAGGGTCGCCGCCGGCACCTCGTCGTCCAGCGCGGTCAGCTTCATGACCATGGACTCGACGGACGGCGACATCAGCACGGTGTACCACATGGCGTGGAAGGAGTGCCCGGCCTCCTGACCTGGGCCGACATGAGGGAGGGGTGGCCCGTGTCGCACCGCGGGCCACCCCTTCGGCTCAGCTCTGCTGGACCCCGAGTGTCAGGGTGCCGGTGTAGCCGGACGAGGTCGAACTGCCCAGCGCCGTAAGGGTCATGAGGCCGGACGCGGCGCCTCCGTCGTCGTAGATCGAGTCCTGGGCGAGGGTGGTGCGGGTGACGGTGTTGGTCGAGTACGGCGAGACCTTGGCGACCGCGGTGGTGATCGTCTCGTCGATGAACAGCTGGCCCGTGTGGAGTTCGCTGCCGCCGGTGAACGAGCCGTTCGAGGTGAGCGTGACGCCGGTGTGCACCTTGACGTGGATGTGCACGCAGCGGCCCCGGTACCAACCCGGGTAGATCGTGGTGATGTTGGCGAGACCGCTGGAGTTCGTCAGCACGCCGCCGCGCAGGAAGGTGCCGTCGTCCGGTTCGCTGTGGCCGTTGTTGCCGACGTAGCCGGAGTACTCGCCGAGCGCGTCGCAGTGCCAGATCTCGACCAGCGCGTTGGGGATCACCGCGCAGGTGCTGTCGTTCACGACGGTGAGGGCCAGCTTGAGCGGGATGCCGGCCTTGCCTTCGGTGACGTCGGCGCGGACGAGGGCGCCGTCGAGGTAGTAGGGGCCTTCGGTCATCTCCTTCGTGAGGGTGCAGACTGCCGCGGCGGCGGCGGGGGCCGCGTCCTCCGTGGCGGTTGCGGGGGTGTGGGGGGCGGCGGCGCCCACGGCCAGGACGGCGGCCGTGGTGCCGGTGGCGATCAGGACGGTACGGCGCCCGATCGGTGTGGGGGTGACTCCGGCTGTGCCGTTCGATGAGTCTGTCATGAACACGGCACCTTAGGGATGGAGTCTGTCTGTCCACTGTGAGGACGGCAAAGTGACGAAGCGTCAAGTTCCTTGCCGGACAGGGCACATGGTTGTCGCCGATACCTGCCTCCGGTCGGCGCGATGGGTCGGGAGAGGATCAGGGGGTGAACCACTCCGATTTCCGCCGCGCCGACCTCGGCGAGTTTCCGCGCCTTGCCGCCGCGCTCGACACGGTCAACCGTGACTTCGCGGCGACCTTCCCCGACCGGGAGCCGCTGATCCTGATGGTCTGGAGCGGGGACGAGGACATCGACGAGCAGACCTACGTCGCAATGTCCGACGGCACCTCGCACGGCAACGGGATCTCGGAACCGGACGCCGACGCCCCCGACCGCGTCGCTCTCGACCTCGTCGCGGAAGCGGCGCAGGAGACGGTGATGGAGCGGCTCTGGCAGGTCTGGCCGGTGTGCCCGTTCCACAAGATCGGCACGCATCCCCGGCCCGAGGGGACGACCGCGGACTGGGAGTACGGGAAGAGCCGGGGCACGCGCGTGGTGTGGTGGTGCCGGGGTCATCGCGGCGGCGACTGCCACGACCTCGCGTCGGTGGGCGAACTCGCCGGCGCCCTGCCCGGCAAGCAGCGGCGCGAACTCCGGCGCAGGGCGCGGAAGTCGGGCAGGACCCGATAGAGCCGTAGCCGTAGCCGGGCCTGATGGGGTCGTAGCCAGGCCCGATGGGGTAGTAGCCGGGCCTCACATCGGGCGGATGCCCAGTGCGGCCAGGCACATGCTGATCGCCGTCTCGACGCACTCGGCCGGTGTGCGGCCCGGCGGCGGGTCGAGGATCGCCCCGTGGATCTGGGCCTCGGCCGCCTGGACCAGGAGCAGTGCCGTCAGGGTCGGGTCCGGTGCGCCCAGACCGAGCCGGCGCAGATGGTGTTCGACCTCGGCGGCCATCGTGCCCTGGAGCGCGCGGAGTTGGGCCGCCGTTTCGGCGGGGCGGGGAGCCCGGTCGTAGAGGAGCCGGTGCAAGTGGGGGTCTGTGTCGTGGAGTTGGGCCAGAGTCGAGTAGAGGGTGCGGATGGTCTCTTCGGCGGGCGGTGCCGACTCGCGCAGGTCGGCCGCCGCGGACATCAGCGCGGCTGCCAGCGCCTGCGCATGACGCTCGCCCAGCGCGTACAGCAGCGCGTCCTTGTTCGGGAAGTACTGGTAGAGCGAGCCGATGGACACCCCGGCCCGCTCCGCGATCCTGTTGGTGGTCGCGCCGGTGTAGCCGAGGGACTCGAAAAGCTGAGCAGCCGCTTCCAGGATCGCGTCGTACGTCTCCTGGGACCGCTGCTGACGTGGGCGTTTGCGGGGCGTGGACATGGCCGGGTCCGGGGTCCAATGCGAGTTGCCGGAAACTGAGGATTACTCGCATTGTAGAGGGCATGTTCACCTTCCCCGTGGCACCCGATGACCTGCTGCACGAGCGCACCCCTCAGTTCACGGCGCTCGGGATTCCGCGCCCGGTCGTCGACCGCGCCCGGGCGCGGATCACCGACATGTGGGGGACGGGGGCGGGGAGCTGGGTTCCGGTGTGGGCGGCGGAGGCCGAGCGCGCGTACGCTGCCGGCGAGCCGCTGCTCGCCTCCCTCTGCTGGGGCGCGGCCCGGTTTCCCTGCCTGGCGACCGCCGACCGGAGGGCCGCGCAGGAGCGGCAGCTCGCCGCGTACCTGGAGGCCGCGCCCGGCTTCCCCGTCCGGTTCCAGCGCGCCGTGCTGAAGGTGCCCGAACCCGTTCCCGTGCACTTCTTCCAGCGGCGGCGGGCGGCCCGGCCGGGAGTGGTCGTCCTCAGCGGCGGGGTCGACACCTGGAAAATGGACCTGCACCGGCTCGCGGTCGCCACCGCACGCGCCACCGGACTGCTCGTGGCCGCCGTGGACATGCCCGGCACCGGCGAGTCCACGGTTCCGCTCGCACCCGACGCGGACCGGATCCTCGTCGGCCTCGTCTCCCAGCTCCGGCGCGCCCACGGCCGTCCGGTCGGGTTCTACGGCATCAGCTTCGGCGCGCACTGGGCGGCCAAGCTGGCGCTCGGCGGTCAGGTGGACGCGGCGGTCGATCTGGGCGGGCCGACCGGCGCGTCGGGCCTGCCCATCGACGTGGCCCGACTGCCGCACGGCATGGCCGGGATCATCGGCAACGCGCTGCACCTGGACGAGATGCCCGGTCCGGCCGTGATCGACGACCTGCTCGCCCGTTTCTCCCTGCGCGAGCAGGGGCTCCTCGACGACCCGGGGTCGGGGCCCGGTGGATCCCCGCTCCTGGTGGTCAACGGCGCGAACGATCTGTACGTCCCCCTCGGAGACACGGTGGGACTGGCCGGCCGCCCCGGAACCACCGTGTGGGTGGTCGAGAACGCCGGCCATTGCGCTCCCGAGCGGTCCACTCAGGTCAATCTCGCGCTGTGGGGCTGGCTGGTGGCCCGCCTCGCCGGGGAGCGGCGGCTGCCGAGGCTGGCGGAAGCGGTGGTGCGGCAGCCGCTGCGGCCGTTCCTCAGAGGTTCATCGGATCAGGGGGCGAGTCGGCGTTCGGCCGAGACGGAGTAGGCGTGGCGGCGGAAGGTCACCATGGTGTCGTCGGAGAGGTCCACGCCGGGGGCGAGGCGGGTGGGGTCGAAGACCTGCCGCTGCCAGTGGTCCTCCCGGGCCGAGCGGGCCGTCACGTGCAGCTGTCCGGCCGGGATCAGCGGGCGGTGCTCGGGCCAGGCCTGTGACGGGTCGTGGGTCGGGTCGCCGGGCTCCGCGAACTGGAACACCAGGGTGAAGGAGAGGGGTCCGGTCGCGAGCCGGGAGTCGAGGTCGCCGATGAGGAAGTCCGGGGCCAGCGTCTCGCCGTACGCGGACTCCAGCTCGACTTCGCCCAGTTGGGGCACCAGGCGGTAGCGGAACGGACGGCGTTCACCCGCCTCGTCGACCAACACGAAGGCGTGCAGGCCGTCGTAGCGGGCGGTGGCGAAACTGGCGGGCGCCTGCTGGCCCGCGAACGACTTCAACGCCCCCCGGCTCTCGGGGTGTTGGGCGAGTACGGTGGCGAACTTGCCGGCCGCCGCCAGCTTCCCCTTGGCCCGGTCGGCGAGCCCGCCCTCCGTGCCCGCCTTGCCCAACGCCTCGACGAGGTCGATGAATCCCTCGGGATTGTGGCTGGGGAAGACGCGGAAGGTCGCGGCCACGAGATCCATGACGCCCTTGACGCCATCGCTGTTGCCGTCGCCATCAAGGAACTTCACCGCCATGCCGCGTACGCCGCGCACCCGGTCGTCGGCGTCGAAGCGGCCCGAGCCGTTCGAGAACCGGACGACGGCCTCGGAGTCGGCGGTGAGACAGGTCGCGGTCGTCCACTGGGAGACCTGCCCGCTGGGCACGAAGTGCGCGTCGTAGACGGCGCCGCGCGCGTGCAGGCGGCGGT
>NZ_JAWOAI010000217.1:0-15702 GCF_033194735.1 Streptomyces sp. W16 | reverse complement strand
TCGAGCGGCGGGCGTCCGCACAGCACGAGCCGCGAGCCGGCCGCGGCCAGCGAGTCGGCGATACGGCGGGTGCGGGTGCGGTACTCGGGGGTGTCGGCGGTGCCGCCGACGAGGATCACGGCGGCGGTGCGCTGGGCGCGCATGGTCTCGATGAAGTCCAGTTCGCGCTGGACGTCGCCCTCCGTGCTGCACACCAGGCACAGATGGCCGAGCCGGGTCGCCTCGCGCTCCACGCCGTGTGCCATCAGGGCGAACGACGGTCCCGTGATGTCCTCCAGGACGAAGGCGAGGGTCGGTGTCCCGACGCCCGCCACGGCCTTGGCGCGGGCGTCGGCGACGTAGTCCAGTTCCCGTACGGCCCGCAGCACGCGCGTGCGGGTCGCCGTGCTCACCGGGTACTCGCCGCCGAGCACCCGCGACACCGTGGACGCGGACACCCCGGCGCGGGCCGCCACGTCCCGGATGGTGCTCCCGTTCGCGTCCTGGCTCTTCCTGGTCATGCGCGGCCTCACCCCTCCCCCGCCTGTGGGAACACGTCCGGCAACCGGTTCCCCGTGCGGAGGGTAGCAGCGGGTCACGGTCGGGAGGAGTGGCGTGCGTCGGCCAATTCACCTACGTCAGGGCTCCAGTTGCCCGCCACCGAGGTTGGGCAACCGGTTTCCGGACCGTTCCCGCACGCTCACGACGACTTCGGCACGTCCCCGGTCCGCCGCAACCGCCGTACGACCGACCGCAGTTCCACCGAGCCGCGCGCGGGGGTGCCCACGACCGGAACCGCCGCCTCGCGCGTCGCCGCGTCGGTCGCCCACAGGGCGAACTCGGGGTCGCGCGGGCCGTACGCGAGGGAGGGCGCGCCCTCGCCGAAGATCCGTACGGGGTGCGAGTCGTCCCAGGCCTGCCAGCCCGGGTCGCCGTCCACGGCGAACCGCACCCAGGCCTCGTGCATGGTGTCGGCGAGTTCCTGGGGCGCGCCCTCGCCCGCGAGTCTGGCGGCCTCGGGGATGGCGCCCGTGTCGAAGACGAAGCCGAGTTCGAGGGCGTGGCAGGAGCCGAGGTCGGGGAGGTTGGAGGGCCAGGCGAACTCGTAGAGGTAGGCGTTTCCGGGGCGGGCGTCGGCCAGGCGGTGCAGCGGGTAGCGGAGCAGGTGGTCGGTGACCAGCTGGCCCACGGTCTCGGCGGTGCCGGCGCCGGGGTACAGGGCGCGGTAGCCGCGCGGGACCTCGACACCGCAGTGGCAGCGGGCCATCGCACCGGCCAGGGCGACCGCGCCGAGCCGGTCGACGCGCTCGTGGAGGCCGCCGGGCACCAGCCACAGCCGGTACTCGTCGCGGGTCCAGCCCAGCAACAGGTCGACGCCCCGGGCCACTTGACCGTCGACGAGCGCCTCCAGCGGATCGCGGGGCACCAGTTCGCCGTCGATGACGATGCCGAACGTGGGCCCGCCGAGCACCGGGCTGCTGAGCCTGCCCACGTCGGCCTGGGTGCGCAGCAGCAGTTCGCGGTCGACGGCGGCGAAGGCCTCGGCGGTGGCGGGGACCTTCAGCCGGGCCGCCATCCGGCGCACCATCCGCCGTACCTTGTCGCGGTCGAAGGCCTCCGGGGGGCCGCTCTGCAGGACGGCCCCGCGGACGAGTCCCTGGGCCTGCGGGGCGGCGAGCAGGGCGCCGGTGCTGATCGCGCCGGCGGACTGGCCGAAGAGGGTGATCCGGTCGGGGTCGCCGCCGAACGCCGCGATCGACTCGTGCACCCAGCGCAGCGCGGCGAGCTGGTCGCGCAGGCCGGGGTTGGCCGGTGCGTCCGGGAAGAGGCCGTAACCCTCCACGCCCAGGCGGTAGTTGAGCGAAACGAACACGACTCCGTCGCGGGCGAAGGCGTGTCCGTCGTAGACGGGGACGGCCGAGGAGCCCCTGGTGAGCGCGCCGCCGTGCAGCCAGACCATGACCGGCAGCCGGGCGCCCGGGCCGGGTTCCGGGGTCCACACGTTGAGGTTGAGACAGTCGTCGCCCGGGACGACGGGGTCGGAGAGCAGTTTGGCGAAGGCGTCGGAGTACGGCGGTTTCGGCGGGGTCGGGCCGAAGGTGAGCGCGTCGCGTACTCCGGTCCAGGGCTCGGGCGGGACGGGCGGGCGGAATCTGCGCGGCCCGAAGGGGGGCGCCGCGTAGGGGATGCCCCGGAAGACCGCGATCCCGTTCTCGTACCGGCCGCGTACCGCCCCGTACGGGGTGCCGACCACGGGGTTCGACTGCTCTGCCGTCATCTGCCCACCAGCTCCTCACCGCGCTCGTGAACCATGCTCATCAGAGCATCACATCGCCCCCGGCTATTCCGGCGGACGAGCGCGGCTGGACGGGTTATCCGGACGGGTGTGCGGAGGGCGGTGCGGACACGTCGTGCGGGACTGCGCGTCCGCCGACCGATTGACCCCCGCTCCTCGGCAGATCTACGGTAGAAGACGCTTTCAGAAAACGTTTCTGGAACCGTATTCCCCACCGCACTACTGGAGGGTCATGCCCAGCGCCCAGCCGCCGAGGGCCGTGTTCGCCATGGATCCGGTGCACCTGCCCCTGCTCTTCCCCCCACCCCTGATGGCACGGCTCCGGCAGACGGCCGAGATCGACCCCGGGCTCGTCGTACGGGACTTCGCCGCCCCAGAGGCCGCCGGGGCCCTGGCCGGGGCCGAGGTCCTGATCACCGGCTGGGGCTGCCCGCACCTCGACGCCGACGCCCTGGCGGCGGCACCCCGGGTGCGCGCCGTTCTGCACGCGGCGGGCTCGGTCCGCTCACTGGTCGGCGAGGCCCTGTGGGAACGCGGAGTAACCGTGTCCAGCGCGGTCACCGGCAACGCGCTGCCGGTCGCCGAGTACACCCTCGCCATGATCCTGCTCGCCGGGAAGGACGCCTTCGCGCAGCGGGAGCGCTTCCGGCACGCGCACGCGTACCCGACGCCCGCCGAGACCGCGGCGATCGGCAACCTCGGCCGCCGGATCGGCGTCATCGGCGCCTCCCGGGTGGGCCGCCGCCTGCTCGAACTGCTGCGGCCGTACGACTTCGAGGTCCTCCTGCACGACCCCTACGTCAGCGTCTCCGAGGCCGCCGCGCTGGGTGCCGAACTCCTGCCGCTGGACCACCTGTTGAGCAGCAGCGACATCGTCAGCCTGCACGCCCCCGACATCCCCGAGACACAGCGCATGCTCGACCGCGGGCGGCTCGCCCTCATCCGGGACGGCGGGGTGCTGATCAACACCTCCCGGGGCGCCCTGATCGACCACGACGCCCTCACCGACGAGCTGCTCTCCGGCCGGCTGACCGCCATCCTGGACGTCACCGAACCCGAGCCGCTGCCCCCCACGTCCCCGCTCTACAAGCTGCCGAACGTCTTCCTCACCCCGCACATCGCGGGCTCCCTCGGCAACGAGCTGGCGCGGCTCGGCGCCATCGTCGTCGACGAGCTGGAGCGGCTGGCCGCGGGCCTGCCGCCGGCCCACGAGGTACGGCACGCGGACCTGGCCCGTGTCGCCTGATCCGGGCCGTCCACAGGCCCGCCTGCCTGGAACAACGATGGGATACGGTTTCCGGACCGGCGCGGGAACTGACCCTCGCGCGCCCGGTGGGAGAGCCGATACCGCGAAGGAGTCGCCACGGTGAGTCAGCGCAAGACGTCGGGCGACGTCGGCCGGGCCACGATCCGGGACGTGGCGGAGCGCGCCGGGGTCTCGGTGGCGAGCGTCTCGCGCGTGCTGTCCGGCAACTATCCGGTGTCGGAGGAGCTGCGCCGCCGGGTGATGAAGGTCGTCGGCGATCTGGACTACGTCACCAACGCGCACGCCCGTTCCCTGGCCGGCGGCGGCACACCGACGGTGGCGATCCTCATCAACAACATCACGGGCGCGGCATTCGCCCACGTGGCCAAGGGAGTTGAGGGCGCGGCCACGCTGCGCGGCTGGCTCTCCCTGGTCGGCACCACCGGCGACGACCCGGAGCGCGAACTCGCGCTGGTCAACCTGATGCGCCAACAGGGCGTCGCCGCCGTGGTGTTGCTGGGCGGCGCCTACGACGTCGACGAGTATCAGCTGCGCATGGCCCGCTTCGCCCGCTCCCTCGACGCGGCCGGCTCACACCTCGTGCTCGTCGGCCGCCCACCGCTGGAGGGCGACGTCCCGGCCACGACGGTCGACTACGACAACGAGGGCGGCGCCTACGCCATGGCCAGCCACCTCCTCTCGGCCGGCCACCGCCGGGTCCTGCTGCTCCCGGGGCACGCCGAACTCACCACGGCCCAGGGCCGGTTGAGGGGGGCGCAACGGGCCTTCGAGGCGTACGGCGTGCCGTTCGACCCAGGGATGGTGCGGCACGGTCCGTACGACTACGAGCACGGGTACGAGGCGGTCGAGGACACCCTGAAGGACGGGGTGGAGTTCACCGCGGTCCTTGCGGGCACCGACGTGGTCGCCGCGGGTGCCATGCAGGCACTGCGCGCGGGAGGCCTGCGCGTGCCGGAGGACGTGTCGATCGTCGGCTACGACGACATCCCGCTGGCCTCCCAGCTCACCCCTCAGCTGACCACCGTGCACGTCCCGTACGAGGAGATGGGCCGGGTCGCGCTGCGTGCGGTGGCGGACCGGCGCGAGGGCGGCGGCACGGGCCGGCGCAGGGGCAGCGACGGCGACCATCTGGTGCTGGGCACACATGTCGTCGTACGGAACTCGGTGCGACCGCCCGCCCGGCGGGACTAGTTCAGCACACGGAACCAGGGCGTTACGTAACCGGTTTCCCTCTAAATTCCCAGGCCGGAAGGGGTCTGTCCTGGGCTGTCGAAACAAGTCGCTGCACACCTCTTGCTCCGAACAGGGCCCGATGTCTACCTTCCAAGCAACCGGTTTCTACCTCTTCTCTTCCGAAGGAACACGGTCTGATGAACTTCACCAGCCCCCGGAGAAGGTTCGCTCGGGCAGCCGTCGCGGGCCTCGCACTGACAGGTCTGCTCTCCGCCTGCGGCGGATCCGGTTCGGGAGACTCCAAGTCATCCGGCCCGGTCACCCTCCCCCTGTGGGGCTGGGCCAACGGGCAGGACGCGGTCGTGAAGGCGTTCAACGCCGCGCACAAGGACATCAAGCTCAAGTACACCAAGGTCACCGACCAGTTGACGATGCAGAAGCAGCTCACCAACGCGGTCAAGGCCGGCAACGCGCCCTGCCTGGTGCAGAACACGGCGGAGTACGTGACCACCTGGGTCTCGCAGGGCGCGCTCGCCGACATCTCTCAGTACGTCGCGGCCGACAAGGACAAGTTCAACGCGGGCGCGTGGGCCAGTGCGCAGGTGCAGGGCAAGTCCTATGGCGTGCCGACCAGTTCGGCCCCTGCCTTCACGATCTACCGCACCGACATCTTCCAGAAGTACGGACTGAAGGCGCCCACGACCTGGGACGAGTTCATCGCCGCGGGCAAGGTGCTGAAGAAGCACGGCATCAAGATCACCAACTACGCCGGTGAGGACCCGAGCACACTGGAGGTGCTCTCCATGCAGGCCGGGGCGCACTGGTACGCCATCGACGGCAACTCCTGGAAGGTGGACTTCCAGGACGCGGGCAGCCTCAAGGCGGCCAAGGTGATCCAGGACATCGTCGACAACGACCTCGCCTCCAAGCTGTCGTTCGCCGACTACGCGGCCGTACAGCGCAACTACGACAACGGCGGCACCGCGACCCGGCAGATCTCCACCTGGCAGATGGCGGGCATGGTGCAGAACTTCACCAAGTCCGACGGGAAGTGGGCGCTTTCGCCCTGGCCGACGTTCGCGGGTGAGGCCGCCAAGACGCCGGCCGGCACCAACCAGAGCGGTGGCGTCACCCTGGTGACGAAGCAGTGCGCGCACCAACAGCAGGCCGCCGAGGCCGCGTTGTGGATGTCGACCAATACCGGCGCGGTGAAGACGATGGCGAGCCCGACCACCGGCAACGGCGTGATGCCGGCGCTGGCCGACAGCAACGCGTATGTCGCCGAGGCGATCTCCGACAAGCTGCTCGGCACGAACTACGAGCCCGCGAAGAAGGTCGTCACCGACAGCCTCAACACGGTGACCTCGGACTGGGTGTTCGGCCCGGACTGGACCGCCATGTTCACCGAGCTGCAGACGGGCTGGGCGAAGGTGATGAACAAGGAGGAGAAGGTCACCGATCTGCTGGCGCACATGCAGGAGTGGACGGTCAAGGACCTGAAGTCCCGCGGTATCAGCGTCAAGGGCTGAGGCAGCGCCGATGATTCGCTCCCAGCGCTGGAAGGGTGCCGCGTTCACGGTGCCCTTCCAGCTCGGTTTCGTGTTCCTCTACCTGATACCGATCGGGTACGCCGTCTACGAGTCGCTGTTCGTGGAGCACCAGTCCGGGCTCGGACTCGGCGGTTCCACCGAGAGGTTCTCCGGGCTCCACAACTACCAACAGGGCCTGACCGACTCGGCGTTCATGAACTCGGTACTGCGCGTGGTGCTGTTCGCGTGCGTGCAGATCCCGGTGATGCTGCTCGTCAGTCTGCTGCTGGCGCTGTTCCTGGACGCGCTGTCCTCGAAAGTGGCCGGACGTTTTCGCATCCTGCTCCTTGTGCCGTACATGATCCCCGGGGTGGTCGCGGCGATCGTGTGGATCAACCTGTACAGCCCGGACGTAGGCCCGTTGACCCCGTTGGGCAAGGTGTTCGGCCTGTCCTGGAACTTCTTCGCGCCCTCGATGGTGTGGCCGTCCATCGGCAACCTGCTGACCTGGCACGGCATCGGCTACAACATGGTCATCATCTACTCGGCGCTCCAGGGCGTGCCCCGCGACCTCTTCGAGGCGGCCCGGCTGGACGGCGCCTCCGAGTTCCGGGTCGCGACGAGCATCAAAATCCCTTACGTACGTGGGGCGTTGGTGCTGACCGGGATGCTCTCGATCATCCAGATGCTGCAGATCTTCAACGAGCCGGCGCTGTTCCGGAACGTCACCCCGCAGACGGTGAACGACAGCTTCACGCCCATCATGATCATCTACAACCAGGCGTTCAACGCGGGCAACTACCACTACGCGGCGGCTCTTTCGGTCCTCCTCGCCCTCATCCTCGGTCTCGCCTCCTTCCTCTTCTACCGGCTCACCGCGAAGGAGGCCGACTGATGACCCTCATCGCGGAACGCCGGAAGGCACAGCAGGTCCGCCGCCTCAACAAGCCTGATCCGGCCGCCCGTTCACGCGGCGGCCAGCGTTTCCTGCTCGTCGGTCTGGTGCTGGCCAGCGCCTACAGCCTGTTCCCGGTGTGGTGGCTGATCGTCGCCGCCACCAAGAACCGCACGGGCCTGTACCAGAGCAACGGCCTCTGGTTCTCCGGCATGCACCTGTGGGAGAACCTGCGTCAGGTCTTCACCTACGAGAACGGCATCTTCCTGCGCTGGACCGCCAACTCGTTCCTCTACGCGGGCGTCGGCTCCCTGGGCGGCACCCTCATCGCACTCGCGACGGGCTACGGCCTGGCACGTTTCGAATTCCCGGGCCGCAGCGCGGTGTTCGCGTGCGTGGTGGGCTCGTTCCTGATCCCGATCGCGCTGCTCACGCTGCCGCTGTACCTGATGTTCTCGAAGATCGGCCTGGTCGACACCCCCTGGGCGATGCTGATCCCCTGCCTGATCAACCCGTTCAGCGTCTATCTCGCCAAGGTGTACACCGAGGCCACGGTCCCCTTCGAACTCCTGGAGGCGGCCCGCCTGGACGGCGCGGGCGAACTCCGGATCTTCTTCAGCATCGTGCTGCGCATGATGGTCACCGGTGGGGCGACCGTGTTCCTGCTCGCGTTCGTGAACACCTGGAACGCCTTCTTCCTCCCGCTCACGGTCCTGCGCGGCGAGGAGAACTGGACCCTCAACATCGGCCTCTACAACTGGTCCGGCAAACGCCTGGAGTCGGGCGTCGACCTGACCAGTCTGGTACTGACCGGGGCGCTGCTGTCGATCGTGCCGATGGCCGTGATGATGGTGGCGATGCGGCGTTACTGGCGTACGGGCGTCACCCTGGGAGCCCTCAAGTGACCTTGCTGCACAACCCCGTTGTCCGCGGCTTCGCCCCCGACCCCTCGATGGTCAGGGTGGGCGACTGGTACTACGTGGCCACGAGTTCGTTCGAGTGGTTCCCCACGATCCCGATCCACCGCTCACGGGATTTCGCGCACTGGGAGTACGCGGGTCACGTCCGGGGCGCGGTCCCCGGCGACTTCCTCGCCGGCGTCCCGGACTCGGGCGGCATCTGGGCGCCCTCGCTGAGCTGGGACGGCGAGCGCTTCTGGATGACGTACTCGATCGTCCGCTCGGTCGGCACGCCGTACTTCGACGCCGACACCTACGTCACCACGGCCGCGGACGTCGGCGGAAAGTGGGCCGCCCCGCGGCGAGTCGCGAGCCACGGCTTCGACCCGGCGCTCTTCCACGACGAGGGCCGACTCTGGCTGCTCAACCTCCAGAACGACCACCGCCCCGGTGGCCGGCGCTTCGCGGGGATCGTCGCGACCGAGCTGGACCGCGACACGCTCGCCCCGGCCGGCCCGACCCAGCTGCTGCTCCAGCACGAACGGCTCGTCGAGGGACCGAAGTTGGTGCGGCGGGGCGACTGGTACTACCTGCTGCTCGCGGAGGGTGGCACCGGGTTCGAGCACGGGGTGCTGGTGGCGCGCGGCCGTACGGTCACCGGTCCGTACGAGGTCGACGACCGTCCCCTGCTGACGTCCCGAGACGACCTGTCGGTGCCGTTGCAGAAGGCGGGACACGGCGAGCTGGTCGAACTGCCGGGCGGCGAATGGGTGTTGAGCCACTTGGCGGCACGGCCTGTCACGACTCCCGCCGGACCGCGCTGCACCCTGGGCCGGGAGACAGCGGTGCAGGCCGTGACCTGGGACGCGGACGGCTGGCCGAGGCTGCGCCACGGGGGGTGGCACCCGGCGGTGGAGGTCGACGTACCGACGCATCCCACCCCGCCGTCCGACCAAGTCGCGGACGTCGATGGGCCGTTGGGGTGGCCGTGGAGCAGTCCGCGTGGGTATCCGGACCCGTCCTGGGCCGACACCACCGCCCGGCCGGGCTGGATCCGGCTGCGCGGGCGGCACGGGCCGGAGTCGCGGTGGGCGCACAGCCTGCTCGCCCAGCGGCTCACGGAGCATCGGGCGGAGGCCGAAGTCACCGTCGAGGCAAGGCCGTTGACGTTCACGCAGGCAGCGGGGCTGGTGCTCTGGTACGGCGCCGACGCGTATCTCGCCCTGGACCTGACCTGGGCGGAGCCCGAGAGCGAGGGGCAGCGGGGGCAACAGTGGCGGGGTGACGGCGGGCGTACGGTGCTGAGCCTCGTGGAGCGGGACGAGGACATCACGCGTCAAGTGGCCGTCGTCGAGGTCGACTTCGGGGCCCCGGTGACGCTTGGGGCGACGGTCGACGGCGCCGAGGCACGGTTCTGGTACGTCCGTGACGGCGAACGTGTGCCGGTGGGACCGGTGTTGGACTTCAGCCGGCTCTCGGACGACCACGGCTCGCGGCTGCGCTTCACCGGGGCGATGGCCGGTATCCATGCCGTGGATCTGGTCGGGGCGGAGTTCACCGCCGACTTCGGCGGCTTTCGCCTGGAGTGCACCCCGCCCCGCTGACCTGTTCGGGGTTTCGAAAGATCGGGTTGTCGCCATCACGTGAATTCCCTGGTCTTCCCGCCGTGTTGACGCGCACCTATCGTAGGAAGCGCTTTCTGATCGGTTGGTGGTCGGGCCGTGGAAGCAGCGCTGTTCGAAACTTTCGATGGCCCTCGGGCGGGCTGGAGAGGTGGTTCCCGATGGTCCGTGCGGGGAGCGCGAGCATGACGGCAGGGCCGACGCTGGCGGTCGTGGCCCGTGAGGCGGGGGTGTCCGTGCCGACGGCGTCGAAGGTGGTCAACGGCCGGGAGGACGTGGCGCCGGAGACCCGGCGGCGGGTGACGGAGGCGCTGGAGCGGCTCGGATATGTGCGCAGGCCGCGCTTCGACGCGAACAAGGCGCCGGGCCTTGTCGACCTGGTGGTGCACTCGTTGGAGAGTTCCTGGTCGGGGGCGGTGCTGCACGGGGTGGAGGAGGCGGCGTACGAGGCCGGGCTTGAGGTGGTGGTCTCGGCCGGGCTGACCCGGACGCGGGCCGACCGGCCGGAGCGGGGCTGGCTGGACAAGCTGGTCGGCCGGGGTTCGTCCGGAGTCCTGTTCAATCTGGCGGAGTTGACGCCGTCGCAGTACGCGTGGCTCGACCAGCACCGCATCCCGTTCGTGATGATCGACCCGGTGCACGAACCGCCGCCGGGTGTGGTGTCGGTCGGTGCGGCCAACTGGCACGGCGGGGTGACGGCGACCGAGCATCTGCTGTCGCTGGGCCACGAACGCATCGCCGTGATCGCCGGTCACCGGCACAAGATGTGCAGCAGCGCCCGCGTCGCCGGTTACCGCTCCGCGCTCGCCTCCGCCGGGGTGCCCGTGCGCCCCGACTACATCCGCCATGGCGGCTTCGACCAGACTATGGCCCGCAACCGGATGCGCGAACTCCTCGACCTGCCCAAATCGCCGACAGCGGTCTTCGTCTGCTCCGACCGTATGGCGCTCGGCGTCTACGAGGCCCTGGCGGAACGGGAGTTGAGTGTGCCGGACGACATCAGCGTGGTCGGCTTCGACGACCTGCCCGAGGCCCGCTGGGTGACTCCGGCCCTGACCACGATCCGGCAGCCCCTGTCGGAGATGGCCGCTACGGCCCTGCGTCTCCTGGTCCGCATGATGGACGGGGACCGTCCGGAGAGCACGCGGACGGAGCTGTCGACTCGGCTGGTCGAGCGGGCGAGTACGGGGGTGCCACGGGGTTGAAGGCTGCCCAACGGTGATCCATGGCGTGCTGGATTGCCGGGGTCATCCCTGGGTCAGCGGCCAGACCGCCGCCGGATCGCAGTGGGCCGGGCACGCCAGCAGGTAGACCTCGTTGCCGAGAAACAGCCCGTAGGTGTCGGCGCCGCCGCTGTAGGGCTGCTCCGGCCGGCCTGGGCGGACGGCGAAATCCATGTTCTCCGGGACCTCGCAGAGGTACACGAGATCGGCGCCGCACGCGCATGTGTAGTACTCGGGACACTGCGCCCAGGACGGCGCACCACCCACCTTGAACGTCTGGGCTCCGATCCCGTCCGCGTCGGGGGTGTCCGTGAAAGGGCGCAGCGTCAACGGCAGGGCGCACAGGGACGGTTCGGCCTCCGCCGCCGGCAGTGTCGCGTGGCGCTGGAGCAGTACGCGCCAGAACGGGCCCGGGTAGGGCGGCTGCGGAGCGTCCCAGTACCGGGGGACGAGCCGGCCGTCGGCCTCCTCGGCGAAGGTCGCGTCGTTGTGCGCACGGCAGTGGAAGACCAGCAGGTGGTCGCCACCGAAGGTCTCCACGTCCGGGGGGACGTCGAGTTGGAAGAACAGGACGAGCCGCTCACCGCAGAAACACTCGGGCCACTCCTGGCCCTCGTCGAGGTAGGGCCGGCCGCCCACCGAGTTCCGCGTCGGCCCGGCCGGCGGTTCGGTCCCGACCTCGACCAGATGAGCAGACAGCACCGCACGCGAAATCCTTCGTGGGCTCAACTGCCCTCCCCCACAGTGCCGTTGGCCGCCCTGGACGGGAGGATCTCGGCGAGTTCGCTCTCGTACGGGCGGCGGAGCGACCGGGCAGACTCGCGCAGGACCTCGCGGCTCACCTCGCCCTGCTCGGCGGCGACGTGCACGAGGTGTCCCTTCGCCGCCAGCACGTACTCGGCGTCTCCCCCGCCGGTGCGGTACCAGGCGTTCCCGTCGCGTACGCAGGTCATGTGCTCGGTGGTCACCGCCTGCGTCGTGCAGTTCGCGTCGGTCATCGTGCCGGGCTCCACGCGCAGGTTGATCACGGCACCGTTCTTCGGCGACGTGTACGACACGGAGAGACCGACGTCCGACACGCCCACCGACTGCTGGGCAAGAGTGAATCCGGGCGGGTCGATGACGTAGACGAGGTCGGGGTCGAAGCCCAACGCCCTTGCGCGGGAGGTGATTTCGGCGGCCGTCGCCGGGGACGGGGCAGCGGAGGCGGAGGCCTTCGGGGATCCAGCGACCGTACCCGCGCCCATACCCGCGCCCGCCTTCTCAGTGCCGCAGCCGGTCAGCAGCGCGGGCAGCAACAACAACAGGGGCAGGGCGCGCACGGCACGGATCATGGACCCATCCTGCCGTACAGGTGTGCCACGGTTGAGGGACTTTTCCCTCCTCCGATGTGGTCCCGCCGCGTAGCCTCGGTGGGGATGAATGCCATTCCCGCAAGCCTGGACCACCTCGTCCTCGCCACCCCCGAACTGGCGGCCACAGTCGCCGACTTCACCCTGCGCACGGGTATCGCGCCGGTGGCCGGCGGAGCCCATGTCGGGCTCGGTACCCGCAACTACCTGGTGTCTCTCGGTGGTTCGCGTTACCTGGAGATCCTCGGTCCCGACCCGGAGCAGGCCGAGCCGTCCGGGCCACGCCCGTTCGGTGTCGACGGGCTGTCCGTCGCGCGGACCGTGACCTGGGCGATCAGCCCGCCCGATCTGGACGCGGCGGTCGCGGCGGCCCGCTCCCAGGGGTACGACCCCGGGCCCGTGCGGGCGATGAGCCGCCGCCGGCCCGACGGCACACTGCTGGAATGGCGGCTCACGGACGGGGACACGGCACACCCCTCCGGCCTGGTGCCGTTCCTCATCGACTGGAGTTCCTCGCCCCACCCGACCGCCTCGGGTCTGCCCGTCGCACCCCTGCTGGAGCTTGCCGCGACCGCCCCGGCGCCGGACGAGATCCGCCCGCTGCTGTCCGCCGTGGGCGTGGAACTGGCGCTGACCGAGGGGCCGGTGAGGCTCTCCTTCACGGTGAACACGCCTCGTGGAACGGTGACGTTCTCATGAGAAGTTCCGGTGCGCCCCTCTCCGTGAGCACTCTCGACGAGGTGAGGCGGCTGCCCTCGCGGGCCAGGAAGCGCCTGCGCAGAGTACGGAGGAGCGGCAGGACCGGGGTTCTGCTGATCGCCGAGATCAGCGAGCCGGTTCGAAGCTTCACCGACAGAGCGGGGGTCGTGTCCATCCGCGAAAACGGCCTGGAGATCTGCTTTCGGGACCGATTCGTCAAAGCGCCCGAATTCGTCGAACTCGCGCCTGGTCTTCACGACTTGGAATTCATGGTGAGTCGCCCATGGGCAAACAGGATCAGTTGGTTCCGGAGAGCCGTGGAGCTGCGGGCGGGCGACGTCCTGGTTGCCTTGTGCGATCCGGTGCAACCGCACACCTTCTACAGGAAGAGCCCGTCTGCGGACTCGTGGTTCGTCGGGATCCTTTCGCCGGTCGAGGACGTGTCCGATTCGTTCAAGACCCGCCCCCGCCCCCTGCCTACCGTGGTCCCATGACTCCACGATTCGACGCGATCGGCCTGGTCGTCTCCGACATGGCCGCCTCTGTCGCCTTCTACCGTCGGCTCGGGTTCGGTTTCCCCGAGGGTGCCGAGGAACAGCCGCATGCCGAGGTCCAACTGCCCGGCGGGCTGCGGCTGTTGCTGGACACGGAGGACACCGTCCGCTCGTTCCACGCGAGTTGGCAGCCGCCCACCGGGGGCAGCGGTCGGGCCGCACTCGCCCTGCTCTGTGCAGATTCCGCCGAAGTCGACCAGGTCTACGAGGAGTTGGTCGGCGCCGGGTACCACGGCGAGCTCAAGCCGTGGGACGCGTTCTGGGGCCAGCGGTACGCCGTCGTGCACGATCCCGACGGCAACGGCGTGGACCTCTTCGCCCCGCTGAACCCTGCCTAGCCGGTCCGGCCGAGCAGCTGCCCCAGCGGCATCCCTGCCAACTCCCGAACGTCCCGGGCCAGATGGGCCTGATCCGCATAGCCGGAGCGGGCCGCTGTCGCCGCGAACGGCACTCCGGCGCGGGCCAGTGCGAGCGCCCGCTGCAGGCGCAGCACCCGGGCCAGTGTCTTGGGGCCGTAGCCGAAGGCGGTCAGTGAGCGGCGGTGCAACTGGCGGGCGCCGAGGCCGAGTTCGTCGGCGGTGGCGGCCACCGGGCGGCCGGAGTCCAGGGCCGCCACGAGGTGTCGTAGCAGCGGGTCGGGTGGGGGTGTCCGGGCGGCGCGGTCCAGTGCCGCGTCCTCCAGTGCCGTCGCCGGGTCGGGGGCCGTGTCGATGCGGGCGCTCAGGCTTCGTACGGTCGCGGCGGGCCACAGGTCGGTGAGGTCGACGCGGCGGTCGCGGAGTTCGTGGGCCGGGACTCCGAGGAAGGTGGGGGCGGTGCCGGGGTAGAAGCGGAAGCCGGCCCAGTGCGCGGGCTCGGCCTGGGGGACGTAGGCGCGGGTGTCGGGGCCGGCGACCAGCAGGCGGCCCTCGTTCCAGAGGAGGTCCATGCAGCCGTCGGGCAGGACGGGCCGGACCGGGCCGACGGCGGGGTCCTCGACGGTCCGGCTCCAGACCACCGCGCCGGGCAGCCGGGACGCCCTCTCCACGTACACACCGGAAAGGCTACGCCGATCGTCCCGAGGCCGACGGAGTCGCTACCCCGCCCCCGTCCGATGCTCCTGCGGGCTCACCCCGTACATCCGCTTGAACGCGCTGGACAGGGCGAAGGCGCTGCCGTAGCCCACGTCCCGGGCTATCGCGGCGATGGTGTCGTCCGTGTCGCGGAGGCGGTCCGCGGCGAGGGCGAGGCGCCAGGCGGTGAGGTAGGACATCGGGGGTTCGCCGACCAGGTCGGTGAAGCGGCGGGCCAGAGCCGCGCGGGAGACGGCCGTCTTGGCGGCCAGGGAGGCGACCGTCCAGGGGTGGGCCGGGTCGTCCTGGAGGAGGCGTAGCGCCCTGCCGACGACGGGGTCCGCCAGCGCTCGGTACCAGGCCGGGGCCTCCGCCTCCGGGCGGGAGAACCAGGCCCGCAGGGCGGCGATGACGAGGAGGTCCAGGAGGCGGTCGAGGACGACTTCCTGGGCGGGTTCGTCGCGGACGATCTCCTCCATGAGGAGCGGGGTGAGGGGGCATTCCCAGACCTCGGAGGGCAGGGAGAGCAGGGGTGGCAGCGCGTCCAGGAGCCGGCCGTTGATCTCGCCGCGCATGAGGTAGGTGCCGATGAGCATCACCGTGGAGCCGTCGAGGCGGTCGCCCCAGGTGCGGACGCCGAGGTCCATCGAGCCCTTCAGGGAGGTGCCGTCGGGGTAGCTGCACTCGCCGCCGGGCAGGATCAGCGCCTGCGGGGGTGTGTCCGGCGCGTCGCCGCATGTGTAGGGGGCGGGGCCGCGCGCGATGGCGAGGTCGCCGGCCCGGAGCCGTATCCGCTCGCCTGTCTCCGGGGTGACGCAGGCGTCGCCGCGGACCATGAGCATGACCGTCAGCGGGGCGCGGTCCTCGATGCGCAGGGCCCACGGCGGGTCGAAGCACGCACGGATCATGAAGGCGCCACGCGCGCGTGGACCCTCCAGAAGGCCTGACAGGGCGTCCATGCGGCCAGCGTAGACGCGCGCTTATGGGAATGAGCCGTTCAGCGATGGTCCGTGCGCGCGCACGGGCGTTGACTGGATCGCATGGCAGAGAACGCACGGAACATGACGATGGTGGTGACGGGCGCTTCGGGTCGTACCGGGCGCCGGGTGGCGGAGGCCGCGCGGGCGGCGGGGCTGACCGTACGGGCGGCCTCGCGGGCGCA